>CAZDEU010000003.1:19467-72787 GCA_964504265.1 uncultured Bacteroidales bacterium | reverse complement strand
TTCATTAATAAATTATATATTAATACTATAATTTAGATAAATTTTAATAATAATAGTTATTTTAATATTTATTATATTCTATATATCTTAATTTCACTAAATATTACATACAAAATTTGTAAAAAATATGACCAATATAAAAAAATATTATATAATATGTTTTTTTTTAAAAAAATGATTTATATTTGCATATTAGTAATTAAGCATAAAATATAATTCATGAATATTATTATCAAAAAATTACTAAGAAATAAATTATAAACAAAATATATACTACCATGAAAATCAAAAAAATATTAAAAGTTGTTTTTTTTGTATTTTTTGTATTTTTTATTAATAGTTGCTTCCCTCAAGGCGCAGCAATTAACACAACTGCTACTCCTGCCGACCAATCTGCAATTTTAGACATCTCGTCTACTAATGCTGGTATGCTAATACCGCGAATGACAAAAATACAAAGAAGTGGGATATCACAACCCGCTGAAGGGCTTATGATTTATCAGACTGATGATACTACTGGGTTTTGGTATTATAACGGCACTTCGTGGAAGCAAATAGGTTCAGCAGCAGGCTCAGCAATATCAGCAGGAACAGTAACGGGTAACACACTCTACTGGAACGGTAACAATTGGGTAGAGTCTTCCAATATTTATAATACAGGAGGCTCGGTAGGGATTGGTACAAACAACCCTGATATTTCTGCTTCTATAGATTTAGGAGACACTACTAAAGGAACTCTAATAAACCGATTAACTACAACACAGCGTAATGCAATACAAAATCCTGCTGAAGGCTTGCAAATATTTAATATTGATACAAAATGCTTTGAGTTTTTTGTAAATAATGTTTGGGAGCAAATATCTTGTGCTTTTAAGTGTGGGAATATTTTAAATGATAATCGTGATGGGAATAATTACAAAACAGTTCAAATAGGTAACCAATGTTGGATGAAAGATAATTTAAGGTATTTACCTTCTGTGGTAGGTCCATCAATAGGCTCAGCAATTGCTCCTTATTATTATGTTTATGGTTATGATGGTACGGAAGTAAATGCTGCTACATCTCATATTAATTATAATGTTTATGGAGTTCTTTATAATTGGTCTGCTGCAATGGGAGGTGCATTGAGTAGTAGTAACAATCCCAGCGGGGTACAAGGTGCATGCCCTATTGGCTGGCATTTGCCCAGTGATGGAGAATGGAAACAATTAGAAATTTATTTAAGCATGGATACCTTAATAGCAAACAATACAGGCTGGCGAGGTACATATCAAGGAGATCAATTAAAAGAATCTGGCTCATTACATTGGCTCTCCGGTAATAACGGAACTAATTTAAGTGGTTTTACAGCTTTACCAGGCGGGTATCGACTTGCAAACGGCTCTTTTAGTAATATAAACTCTGATGGATATTGGAGATCAACAACTGACGATGGAATTAATTCATGGAGCCACGGATTACATTATGCTTTTAGTAATGTATGTAGAATTCCTGTCTCTCATGAATGTGCATATACGGTTAGATGCATTAAGGATAATTAATTTTTTTATATAGCTTTCAATTTTTAATTCAAAAAATCTAATAATACAGTACAGCGTTTCAAAAAAAGATTATTGTTTTTAAAAATAACATTAGTTTTAAACAAAAAAAATATTAATTTTGCATTGATTCAGCCCGAGTGGCGGAATTGGTAGACGCGTTGGTCTCAAAAACCAATGAGGGCAACCTCGTGCCGGTTCGATTCCGGCCTCGGGTACAGATTAAAATAAAAATCCCCGCTAAAAATATTTAGCGGGGATTTTTTTTACTTGTTATAACTCATTACATCTTATATATAATTTTCAGTCGGTTCGCAAGTACAAATTAAATTTCTATCACCGTAAGCATCATCAACTCTTGTAACACTGGGCCAATATTTATCAACATCCGACCATGACATAGGGTAAACAGCTTTTTTTCTTGAGTAAGGAAAATTCCACTCGTCTGTTGTTGCCATAATTGCTGTATGTGGCGAATTTTTAAGCAAATTATTAATTTTATCTACTTTATTATCTTCAATTTCTTTAATTTCGTCGCGTATAGCAATCATTGCATCTACAAATCTGTTTAATTCGTAGAGAGGTTCGCTTTCGGTAGGTTCAACCATAAGAGTACCGTGAACAGGGAAAGCAACAGTAGGAGCGTGAAATCCGTAATCCATCAATCGTTTTGCAATATCAATAGCTTCAACACCTGCTGTTTTATGAAAATTATTGCAATCTAAAATCATTTCGTGAGCTACATGTCCTTTGCTTCCTGTATACAAAATAGGGTAATGATTTTGAAGACATGCTTTCAGATAATTAGCATTTAAAATAGCATATTTAGTAGCTTCTGTTAAGCCCTTACCACCAAGAAGTTTTATATAAGCATACGAAATTGGTAAAATGCTTGCACTTCCATAAGGAGCTGACGACACAGCTTTAATTCCTTTTTTTCCGCCTGTTTCTACAAAATAATGCTTAGGCAAAAATGCTGTAAGATGTTTTGCTACACCAATAGGCCCAACACCAGGACCACCACCACCATGAGGAATAGCAAAAGTTTTATGCAAATTCAAATGACAAACATCAGCTCCAATAATAGCAGGATTTGTTAATCCTACTTGAGCATTCATATTAGCACCGTCCATATAAACTTGTCCGCCGTAATTATGAATAATGTCGACAATTTCATTAATTCCTTCTTCAAATACTCCGTGAGTAGAAGGATAGGTTACCATAAGCGAAGCAAGATTATCTTTATGTTCTTCAGCTTTTAACTTTAAATCGTCAATGTCAATATTACCATTATCATCGCATTTAACAACAACCACTTTCATTCCCGCCATTACAGCACTTGCAGGATTAGTGCCATGAGCAGATGAGGGAATAAGAGTAATATTTCTATGTGCTTCATTACGACTTCTGTGATATTCTCTAATAACCATCAATCCTGTATATTCACCTGCAGCACCTGAGTTAGGCATAAAAGAAAAAGCATCAAATCCTGTAATTTCACATAAATATTTTTCTAATTCTTTGATAAGATATAAATAACCTCCGGCTTGATTAGCAGGGGCAAAAGGATGAATTGCTCCAAATTCGGGCCAACTCAGGTAAAACATTTCGCTAGCAGCATTAAGTTTCATTGTGCAGGAGCCAAGAGGAATCATAGCTCGATTTAAAGCTAAATCCTTTATTTCAAGTCGTTTTATATAACGCATCATTTCAGTTTCGCTATGAAAACTATTAAAAACGCTGTGAGTTAAATAATCACTTGTACGATTGAGGTTTTTAGGAATAGAAACTAATTGCTGACATACATCAGGATTGCAAACAAATTCCTTAAATTCTTTGCCATTAGCCGTTGCAAAAATTTCAAGAATTGAATTTATATCTGCGAGTGAAGTTGTTTCATCTATGCTAACACCAATAGTTTTATCGTTAATATACCTAAAATTAAACTTATTTTCAATAGCTTTATCTTTAATTTTATTAATATCAACATTTTGAGGCAATAAAATTTCGAGAGTATCGAAATAAAATTCATTATTTTGTTTATAACCATATTTTACAATTTCCTTATCAAGTACAGCGGTAAGAATATTAATATGACGTGCAATCTCTTTAATTCCTTTTGGTCCGTGATAAACAGCATACATACCAGCCATTGTAGCAAGCAAAGCTTGAGCTGTACAAATATTTGAAGTAGCACGTTCACGTTTTATGTGTTGTTCGCGTGTTTGAAGAGCCATTCTCAAAGCTCTGTTTCCATTTTTATCAATAGAAACTCCAATAATACGACCTGGAATATTTCGTTTATAATCTTCTTTAACTGCAAAATATGCAGCATGAGGACCTCCAAATCCCATAGGTATTCCAAAACGTTGAGTAGAGCCAAGAACCACGTCGGCACCCCATTCGCCTGGAGGAGTTAGCAAGGCGAGGCTAAGTAAATCGGCTATTACTGCAACTTGAATATTTTTTTCATGAGCATTAGTAGCTAACATTTTATAATCATTTACGCTACCTCTTTCGTCAGGATATTGTACTATAGAACCAAAAACATTTTCATCAAAAACAAATTCAGCCGTAGCACATATTTTAATTGTTATTCCCAATGGTTTAGCTCTTGTGCAAATAACATCAATAGTATGAGGGAATATTTTATCAGAAACCAGAAAAATGTTAACATTTCTTTTAACGGCATCTCTGCTTCTTGTGTTAAAAAACATTATCATAGCCTCAGCAGCGGCTGTTGCTTCATCTAAAAGAGATGAATTTGCAATAGGCATTGCAGTTAAGTCAGACACCATAGTTTGAAAATTGAGCAATGCTTCAAGTCTACCCTGCGAAATTTCAGCCTGATAAGGAGTATAGCTAGTGTACCAGCCTGGATTTTCGAGAATGTTTCTTAAAATAACACCTGGTGTTATAGTATTATAATAGCCTAAGCCAATAAAACTCTTATAAATTTTATTTTTAGCAGCAATTTCTTTAATATGAGTAAGAAATTCATATTCGTTAAGACCATCGGGCAAATTTAAAGGTTTATTAAGTCTAATTGACTGAGGAATAGTCTCATCAATTAATTGTTCAATCGAAGAAACACCAATTTTGGTAAGCATTTTTTTTGTTTCTTCTTCTCTGGGACCATTGTGTCTTTTATGAAAATTTGAAGTTATCATTTGTTTATTTTTTTATTAATAATATAATTCTTAAAGCGGCAAAGTTAAAAATTCATTATATTTAATGCTAATTAATTAAATAAATTTATTTTTGAAACGTTAATTTAAAAATTGAAGTTATGCAAAATAAAGTATTTAGAATTATTTTATTTTTATTAATTGTTTTAAGTATATCGTCGTGTAGTATTTTCAGAAAGGGCAAAAAAAACTGTGGCGATTGCCCTTCGTGGAGTTATAAAAATGATACAATTGTAAAAGCATCTCCTTATGGCATTTTATGAAAAAGATTTTGTTCCATTTGTACCAAATAATTGTGCAAACGATATTTGTGATTTATTAAATGGACACAGCGTATTTGTGCATATTAAAAGGCACAGGATTTCAAAATTGGGTGATTTTTCTGTTAATAAACAAACAAATTCAGCAAAAATTACTATAAACGGCTCTTTAGATAATTATTCTTTTTTAATTACTCTTTTACACGAGATAGCTCATTTGTATGTTTGGGAAAGATACCCAAATCACGTAAAACCACATGGTTATGAGTGGCAAAAAACTTTTAAAGAGTTAATGCAGCCTTTTTTAGATAAAAATGTTTTCCCCACTGAAGTAGACAAAGCATTACGACAATATATGATTTCGCCAGGGGCTTCTACTACTGGCAATGCAAGGTTAGTACATGCACTGATGCCTTATTCAATTACTAATACTAACAAATTAGTATCGCATGTACCTAACGATGTTACATTTGTTTTACCCAATGGGATGAGAATGAAAAAAATAAAATTATTAAGAACACGATACGAATGTATATGTCTTGATAACAATAAAATATATAGTGTTTCACCTAATGTTGCAGTAACTTTAGTTAATGATTGTTATAAATAACTGATAATTTCATTTGCTCATTTATAAAATTTGCATTAGGTTTGTCAATTATAAAGTTTTAAATTTTTTATTATGAATAAAAACAATTATTGTGTAATTATGGCTGGAGGCGTAGGTACAAGATTTTGGCCTATGAGCAGAACGTCACGACCCAAACAGTTCATTGATATATTAGGTACAGGCGAAACGCTTATTCAGCAAACGTATAAGAGATTTCAAAAATTTATTCCTATCGAAAATATTTTTGTTGTTACTAATAAATCATATAAGGATTTAGTGTTAGAACAGCTCGAAGGTATATCGCCCGAACGTATTATTTGTGAAACCGCTCGCAGAAATACTGCCCCCTGCATTGCTTTGGCAAGTTATAAGATTGCTTCTGTTTGCCCGAAAGCTAATATTGTTGTAGCACCTTCTGACCATATTATATTAAATGATGATATTTTTGCCGAAATTGTTCAGTCGGCTCTTAAAGCCAGCGCAAAAAATGACTGGTTAATTACACTTGGTATTTCACCAAGCCGCCCCGATACAGGCTATGGCTACATACAATTTAACGAAAGTGTTGCTTACCCAGATGACCCTCGCATTTTTAAAGTTAAAACATTTACCGAAAAACCTGAACTTGAAATGGCAGAATCCTTTATCAGTAGTGGCGACTTCCTATGGAACTCAGGTATTTTTATCTGGTCATTGAAAAGTATTTTATCTGCTTTTGATAAACACTTACCCGAAATTAATGAGCTTTTTGTTGATGCTGATAAATATATGAATACTGATGCAGAAGAAGATTTTATACGTAAAACATATACTGTGTGCAAAAGCATTTCAATTGATTACGGCATAATGGAAAAAGCACAAAATGTTTATGTGCTACGTTCCAATTTTGGATGGTCTGACTTAGGTACTTGGGGTTCTTTATACGAAACACGCAATAAAAACGACGAAGGCAATAGTATTGTTGGTAAGAATGTAATTACTTACGATACTCAAAATTGTATCATAAATATGAATAAAGACAAACTGGCTGTTATTCAAGGACTTGATGGTTATATTGTAGTTGAAGCAGATAATATTCTTTTGATATGTAAAAAAAGCGAAGAACAGCAAATAAGAAAATTTGTAAATGATGTTTTAGTAGCTAAAGGTGAACAGTATATTTAATTAAGTTAATTAGGGTCTTGATGTTAAAAATGACGATTTAATTATGATAAAAAAGAATTAATTATTGTTAATTTTAGATATAATTATATTGTGTGTTTTTTTTTTCATCAAATAAAAGGCTTTTTAATAATATATAATAAAAAAACTTCTTAACATGTTATATGCTAAGAAGTTTTTTAAAAAACAATTTAACTTTAATAAATTTTATAAAACCACTAATGGTGCAAAAGTATTATTCAAATAAATTGAATAATAATTAGTTCCATTGTAATTAAAAAAAATTGTATCACCTTCGGGATAAATACCTAAAGAACCTTGAGCATAAGACGACCATCCATCAATAAAATTAATATCATAATTATAATTTGTAAAAGCTTGATTAGCTTGATAAGCAGTATCAAATGCATTTACAGTTAGAGGAATATGCTGGTCGTCGCGAGTTGTCCAAGCTTCTAATTGTTTGTTTTCGGAGCCATTATAATTATATCCATATAAAAAAGCAGTTGCAGAAGAGCTACCAGGCCAGTAAGTCATAGTAATAACTTCGTTGCAATTGATTGTAATACTTTTTTCAATAATATTATTTCCAAGCATTACTTTAACAACATCGCCATTAGCATCCACTTTAATTCTTTTTTTGGATGCATCAGTTTTGTTAGCAGCAAAAAAATTGGTATTAAAAGATTTGAAAACATATTTATTTTTGCCTTCAGTGTAACTACCTTCCGATACATTCACACTAGCTTCAAATCCTGTTGGGTCTGCATTTGATGTTATTTTAACAGTAATTTGATCGCCTGACGCATCATCTGGAGCTACTTTGCCCGACACTTCTAAAGTGTTTTGGTAAAGGTTAAGAGCATTAATGTCTTTATCGCCTTTAACAGTTAGTTCAGGGCTTTCAATGTCTTTTTCATCTTTTTTGCAAGAAGTAGTTGTTGCAGCAACAATAGCTGACAAAATTAAAAAATAAGCAATTTTTCTTTTCATAAAATTTGTGTTTTAATTAATAATTAATAGATTTTAGGGGTGTTTAATTTTCGATAAAATGGTTTCACCTCATCTTCAAATATAATTACATTTTTTGCACTTATATCAGATTTATGCCACCATTTGGGGTTATAAACAGGGATGAGGTCTGTTTCAAAATAACCTTTGTCGTAGGTTACTTCAACTTTACGCTGTACAAATACTTTAATATTAGTATAAACATATTGACTTAAAACAGTTTTTCCAATATTTTTAGCAACGTCAAAAAAGTCGCCACCAGTACTTCTGCCATTTTCAATAATAATATAATAAACATCGTTAGGATTTTTTATTTCGAATTCACCGCTTGCGTAAGAGCCTTTACCACTTTGCATAACTTCATATTTTTCGCCTTTAATATAACTTCTGTATTGAGGCGTGTTAAGTATCTTAAATTTCACTTCATCGCTGACTTTAGGAACAAAGCTCGCAATTTTTTCGCCTGCTACTTCAGTTAAACCAGTAAAACCTGTTATAGTTTGAACTACATCGCTTGCAACAACCAATTTTTTATTGCCTTCTATAGAAGCTGCATCGCCAGTAATGCCAGCAATTGAATTAGCAGTTGAGGCTTTATCAAAAACATCATAGCCTTTTTGAAGTGTATTTTTAGTAACATTACCAAGCTCATCGGTTTTGCCCGACATTGCTTTGCCAATACCTGCATCAATAGCGGCTGTTGCTACAGAAGCTACTTTCTTTTTCAATGCTTTATATACCTCATCACTTACCGATATCATAAAGCCCCATTTTGTAGATTTTGCAATTTTATAATCAGTCATTATTTCAAAAGGTATTTGAATGGGAATTGTATAAATATTGTTAATTCTTAAAGCATAAGAAACATCCATAAATATTTGATCTTCTTTATATTGAGGAGTTCTTTGTTTTTTAGTGAAAGGTGTACTTGTTCTTATATAATCGTAAATAACAGAATCTTTTAAATAAGTATGTACAGTATCGGGTATAGAGACCAATACAGCTTTATAATCCATACGAGCAGTCTGTTCATTTTCGGGTTTACGTTCAACTAAAATATTTGTTTTAAAATTTCGCATTCCTCCTCTATCAACGGTCATAGTATATATGCCATTTGAGGGAACAGTAATATTAATATCTAAATTACTTACATCATTTTTATCAACAATATGCTGAAAAAAATCATCTGCATTTTGCCTGTATATTTTAACATTATTTAATTCATAATACTTTTCTTTCTTTTCATTCTTAATTTCAGTCTGAACTTTAATATGTAAAATATCACCTTTATATGCACGAATATAAAAAGCATCATTTTGATTACTTTTAATTTCAAAATCTTCACTTATTAGAGTAATTGGAGTAGGCTGAGCGTAAGTTATTATTACACTTAATAAAAATAAAATTGGTGTTATTAATTTTTTCATCGTATTATTGATTTTTAAATATAATTATACTATAATTGAACATCCCAGTGTTTTTTGTTACTTATAATCTGTCGATTTTTTTTGACCTTAATTGTTTTAGGTTTTATAGTAACAATATCCTGTGCAATTTCTGTCCATGTTGTAGCTTGATAAACAGCATAAGCGGCAACACTAACTTCAATTTCGACTGCAATATTCAGATTTTTGAGCCCAATAACCAAAGTATCCTGCGGAGTCCACGAACCATTATAACCTGTAGCTAAACCACTTTCAAAAGACCTGTAACTATTATTGGCAGCAAATTTTTTATATTCACTTTCAGAACCCATAATAGCATAATAAACAGGTTCGCCACCTTCTTGAGGACCTATCATCTCAAAAGCAGTTTCTACACCAAGACTGGCAACTGTACCACCAGCGGGTAATAATAATTGCATCCCAAGACAAGCCACATCAACACCAACGCCAATATATTTCCACATTTTATCAGCTCCCGCAGCAGAAGTTATAATAAATTGATAGCCAAGGAATTTCATTTCTTTCTTGGGTGCTTTTTCAATAGGCTTAGGTTTAGTAACTAAAAGCATTCTGTCGCCACCACCTTTAATTTTATATTTGTTTTCACTTATCTTAACGCTTTCATAATCAGCACTTTCAATAATTTCAAATTTTTTAGGCACCTTTATTTCTTCATATCCTACAACACTATCAATTTCATATTCGGCATAAGTAGTGTCATATTTTTTATATTGAGTTAAAGCTGTATTAAAGTATTTTCCATCAAATTCAACTGGCAAGCGAGTAATATTCAAATCAACATCCTGATTATTAGATGAGCCTTCAAATCTAAAGCCAACAATTCCTTTAACAGGTACAGTAAATTCAATTTTTTCGGAAGGATTTACATTTTGTTTAATGTACAAATTTTTTGAAGATTGCGAAACAACAATAGCATCTAAAGGCTTATCCTTTTTAGTAGAAAAAGTCATAGTAACCCTATCACCTTTATTAAAAGCATAATTAAGAATTACTGCTGATTTTTTACTTGCTTCAATTGTACGGTTGGCTACAAACAAAGATTCCTGGGCAAACAAATTAATATTTATCGCAAGAATTACTAATACTAATAATTGTTTTTTCATTAATTTTATTTTTTGATTACTAATTAATTTTATTTTAAGATAATTCATCAATATTTACAAATACATTTAAATAATGATTATGATAAAATCAAAATTAGAGTAACATTTAACACTCTTATAAAAAGAAAAATCAAATGATGATAAAGCAAGACGCAAAGAGCTTAACTGAAATAATTACATAACAAACACATAAAGCAGATTTATGAAATTATGTACTTACAAATACTGAGATGCAAAAAAAAGAAAAACTTTTTTAAAAAACAAATATATATAAAAAATATATATATATTAAGCAAAGGAATAATAATAACAATAAATTTTTATCTACAAAATTCGTCTATTTACCTTGTTTATCAAGGAATTTGATTTTAGTTTCAATAATTATAGCTTCCTGCTTAGCTTTATTAATTTTTTTCAAAAATTCTTCCTTCAATAAATCGGCATTTTTAGAATTTGCTAAAAACCCGATATTATTTTCCCAAAGATTTATATCATTTTTAATTTTCGACAATTTATTTTGTAAATAGAACTTTTCTTTACTTATAATTTTATCGCTTCCCGGCGTATTCTTAAGTTGTTCAATTCTTGATTTAAACTCAAGTGTTGATATTTCTACTGATTTTATTTTAAGTTTGTCAAGTTGCTTATCAATAGCTAATCTGAAAGCGTCCTGAAGTTTGTTCTTGTTATCAACTGGTACATGACCAATACTTATCCATTCTCTCTGAAAATTTTTAAGTACCTCAAGATTTTCGTTCCTATCTTCTCCAAACTGATATTCTTCAATTTTTTTAATTAGTTCTTGCTTAAGCTGTAAATTATTCTTTTGAGTTTCCTGAATATTAGAATAGTAATTAGATTTTTTTGTAAAAAATTCATCACAAGCACCTCTAAAGCGTTGCCACAATTTATCGGCTTGTTTTTTGGGAACTGGACCAATTTTTTTCCACTCTGCTTGCAAATTAATTACTTCTCTTGTACTTCTTTTCCAATCAGTATTATTTATTAAAGCTTCAACCTGAACACATATCTGAACTTTCTTATTATAATTTTCAGTTTGAGAATCTCTTAATTGGTCGAAGAATTCTTTTTTATTTTCATAAAAAGAATTAGTTAAGTTTTTGAATCTATCCCATATTTCAGTATTAAGATTTTTGGGAGCGGGGCCAACTGTCTTCCACAAATTAATCATTTCGTTGATTTCGGCAGTTTTATTCTTATAATCTTCAAAAGTTTTTAGTTCAGTCGATAAGAGTTCTTCTGTTTTTTCACAAATAGCAACCTTAGTTTCATAATTTTTTTCCTGTTGTTCAGAAAGTTTTGCGTAATAATCGCGACGTCGTTCATTAATTTTTTCGCTTGCGGTCCTGAATCTTTGCCAAATATCATCGCTTTGATCTGAAGGAACGGGGCCAATTTCTTTCCATTTGTCGTGATAAAGTTTAAGAAGTTTAAAAGACTTAGCTATTGATTGTTCAATCAACAAAGCTTCAGCTTTTTCGCATAGTTCAATCTTTGCTTCAAGATTTTTTCTTAAATCAAGGTCCCTTAATTCTTTGTTGATTTTCACTTTTTTGTAAAACTCTTCTACATAATGATGATAATTTTGCCACAAAATATTGGCTTCGCTACGCGGAACAGCTCCAATTACCTTCCATGAGGCAACTATATTATTAAATTCATCATAAATTTTTTTAAGAGGTTCGTCCGAATTAACCAATTCTTTTAAACTCTCAACCATCTTTAGCTTTTGCTCAAGGTTTAGTTTCTTCTGATTTTCCTGATCTTCTAAATATTTTTGCCTTTTTTCTTTATATAATTGAACTAATTGCTTAAATTTCTCCTCTGTATCATTGCCTTTATAAACAAAATCGTTTTCTTCACCACCTTCTTCAATAAATTTTTCTAAAGCAATTTTATTATCATTTTGTAAACGTTTATTGATAAGAATTTTTACTGTCGATATAATTGTCTTATTTTCAGGATTATAGCCCTTATTAACAAAAATTTCATACATAGCTACCAAATCCTCAATACTCTTGCTTTTCAAATCATCTTCATTCAAATTCTCAATATTATTCTCAATATGTTTGTCTGAAGATATATCGTGTACATCGTCATCATCCTCATCTTCATCTTCACTATCAAGATCATCATCAACATGAGCTACAAGCTGTTTATCAAAATCAGGCAATAATTTTGAATCTTTTTCAATTACACCTTCATCAGATTGAGATTTTGATACAATATTTTCATCTTTAATCGAAATATTGTTTTCGTTCAGCTCATTTTTTTGTTTTTCAACTAAAGAATTATCAACAATATTTTTTTCATTATTCTCATTATTAGAATTAGAAATATCATTTACATCAAGTTGATTTTCTAGATTAACAGAATTAGTTTCTTCTATTTTATTCATAATCAAAAGGTTTAAGACCAGGAATTCCGCCAAGCGGATAATTAGTTTAATTATTTTTAAGCAAAAATATTAAAAAAACAAACACATTTACTCAAAAAGTGAACGTATTTAGATAAAATTTAAGATTTTTTTTGTAAAATTGTGCAAATTCGTTTTATTTTTACTAAAAATTTTATTATGATAAAAATTAATTCAGTATTCTTAACATTATTTTTGGTTTTCTCATTTTGGACAACTGAAAAAGTTAATGCTCAAGGCGAAGCCCGTTTAATGCGTTTCCCAAGCATTCACAATAATCAGCTTGTGTTTAGTTATGCAGGCGACTTATATACTGTTGAGTCGCAGGGTGGCGTTGCACGTAAATTAACCAATGATGTTGGTTATGAAATGTTTGCACGTTTTTCGCCCGACGGCAAACATATAGCATTTACAGCTCAATACGATGGCAACACAGAAGTTTATCTTATTCCTGCACAAGGAGGCGAACCAAAACGATTAACTTTTACCGCTACTTTATCACGCGATGATATTTCAGACAGAATGGGACCCAATAATATTGTAATTGGTTGGAAAGATAATAATACAGTTATATACCGCTCTCGTATGCACTCTTTTAATGATTTTAAAGGAAAATTATATTTAGTATCAATTGAAGGAGGTCAAAGTGAAGAGCTGCCTCTCCCCTGTGGAGGGTTCTGCAGTTTCTCGAATGACGGAGAAAAATTAGCTTTTAACAGAATTTTTAGAGAATTCAGAACATGGAAATATTACAGCGGGGGTATGGCTGATGATGTGTGGATTTACAACTTCAAAACTAAAAAAACTCATAATATTACTTCTGCTAAAGGACAGGATATTATTCCTATGTGGAAAAATGATAATATTTATTATATATCGGACCGCGATAGAACTATGAATTTATTTTGTTATAACATCAATTCGAAAGAAAATCGAAAACTTACAAATTTTAATGATTATGATATTAAATTTCCTTCGATAGGTATTAATAATATTGTATTTGAAAAAGGTGGATATATTTATAAATTCAATATAAATACTGAAATTGCTGAAAAAATAAATATTACAATAGCCGACGACTTTATATCTGGACGCTCTGTAATGAAAGATGCTTCCGATAATATTGGCAGCTTTTCAATATCGCCTGATGGAAAAAGAATTGCCTTAGGAGCCAGAGGCGATATTTTCTCACTGCCATCAAAAAGCGGAATTACAAGAAATTTAACCCAAACATCGGGTGTACACGAAAGAAATGTTGCATGGTCGCCCGATGGTAAATACATAGCTTTTATTTCAGATAAAACAGGTGAAGATGAAATTTACATAAAACTACAAGATGGAAGCTCAGACGAAATTCAAATTACAAAAAATGCTGATACATATAAATATAATATTATTTGGTCGCCCGATAGTAAAAAAATTCTTTGGTCCGATAAGCTATTAAGATTGCAATATGTAAATATTGATACTAAAGAAATTTCAATAGTTGATAAAGCCGAAGACTGGGAATTCAACGATTATACATGGTCGCCCGACAGCAGATGGATAGCATATACTTACCCCGTTAACAACTCTGCTTCAAGAATTAAAATTTTTGATCTCTCATCAAAAAAATCTGTACCAGTTACTAGCGAATGGTACGACAGTGGGAACCCGTCTTTTAGTACAAACGGCAAATATCTATTTTTTTCATCTAACAGAGATTTTAATCCTACATACTCGTGGACAGAGTGGAACCACGTTTATACTGATATGTCAAAAATTTATTTTATTACTCTTGATAAAAAAATTGAAAATCCATTAAAACCAGTTGACGATGAAGTTGAAATAAAAAACAATAATAAAGAAGAAGAAAATAAAGATAAAAAAGACGAAAAAAACGACAAAGGCGAAAAAAACAAAGAATCTGTAATTGTAAATATTGATTTTGACGGCATAATTGAACGCATTGTTGCTCTACCCGTTTCACAAGGAAGATATTTCAATATTAACTGCATTGATAATGTGGTTTATTATGCTTTTATTTCTAAAGAATCAGCCCGAAATGGTCTTTATATGTACGATTTAGATAAAAAGAAAGAAAATAAAATCGCAAGTCATTATTCTTACGAAATTTCACATAACAATAAAAAAATGCTCGTTTTTCAACATAAAAAAATTGCTGTAATTGATTTACCCAAAGGCGAAACAAGTATTAAAAATGATGATTATGTTGATTTGAGTAATATGAAAGTTTTTATTGACCTAAAAGCTGAATGGAAACAGATTTTTAATGAATCGTGGCGACAGATGAAATATTTCTTTTACGACCCTAATATGCACGGTGTTGACTGGGCTAAAATCAAGGAAAAATATCAACCATTAGTGCCTTTTGTTAATTCACGACTTGATTTATCATATATAATTGGCGAAATGATTGGCGAATTAAATGTAGGACATGCTTATGTTGGTGGAGGCGATGTTTCAAAACCTGAAAGGATTAAATTAGGATTATTAGGCGCTAAGTTATCAAGAGATGCCGCTACGGGATATTACAAAATAGAAAAAATATTGAAAGGCGAAAACTGGATATCGGATACTCGTTCACCACTTAGCGAAGTAGGCGTAAACATAAAAGAAGGTGATTATATTATTGCAATTAACGGACAAGCTGTTAACAAAGTTAAAAATATTTATCAACTACTAATAAATACAGCAAATATACAAGTTGAGCTTACTGTAAATGACAAAGCTGAAGAACATGGTAGTCGCAAGACTATTGTCATACCTACTGATGACGAAAGCGGGTTATATTATTACAATTGGGTGCAAGAAAATATTAAAAAAGTTAACGATGCAACAAATGGAAAAGTTGGCTACATTCATATTCCTGATATGGGTCCTAAAGGATTGAATGAGTTTGCGAAATATTTTTATCCCCAACTTTCTAAAAGAGCATTGATTATTGATGATAGAGGTAACGGAGGTGGTAATGTTTCGCCAATGATAATTGAACGTTTAAATAGGGAATTAGTTTTAATGAGAATGTCGAGAGATACAAAACCTACGGGTGGTCGTCTTGCTATGGTTTACGGGCCCAAAGTTTGCCTTATTGATGCTTATTCTGCTTCTGATGGCGACCTGTTCCCATATCAATTTAAACAAATGAAAATTGGTAAAGTAATTGGCGTTAAATCGTGGGGCGGTGTTGTTGGTATTAGAGGCACCTTGCCTTTTATTGACGGCGGTTCTCTCACTAAACCCGAATTTTCGCATTATGCTGCCGATGGCTCCAACTGGATTATTGAAGGATTTGGCGTTGAACCCGATATTGTTGTCGACAACGACCCTGCTAAAGAATACGTAGGTGATGACGAGCAACTTAATAAAGCTATTGAAGTTGTTTTAGAGGAAATGAAAAATTATCCTGATTCATTGCCTGATATACCGCCTTTCCCTGATAAAAGTAAATAATTTTTGTTTAATAATATAATTTTATATCTTTATCGTATTATTTTAAATTTACTAGTTTTAATTATTAATTATTGAAATTAATTATTATGCAACGAGTATGCAAAAAAATCATACAAGTAAATGATTAATATGGCATAAGAGTTCATTGTAATACTATTAAAAACCAATAAATATAATTATATGAACACAAAAGCATTTATTTTATTTATTATGGCTTTGTTTATAATAAATTGTAATATATCAGGGCAATTTTTTTATAACAACGGAGCCGAAATTGCAGCCAGACAGGGCGCAATTGTAAAAGTTAAAGGTAGTGTATGTAATAGCAATAACGGCATTCTTGAAAATCAAGGGCTTATTGAAATTGATGATAGTTTCACTAATAATGCCAATACTTATGGTGATGGCGATTATTTTATAGCTGGCGACTGGCTCAATAACGGAGTGTTTTACTGCGGCAACAGCGATGTTGTCCTTAATGGTAGTAATCAAAGTATTGGTGGTAATATACCTACTTTCTTCTACAACCTTGAATTAGCAGGTTCTGGAATTAAAAACCTTTTAATTAATTCGTATATTAACAATTATCTTAATTTGAACGACAGAGAATTATCAACAGGTAATTTTATTATATATATAGAAAATTCATCGACTAATGCGATACAAAGAACAACAGGTTTTGTTAGTTCACTTGCAAGCGGGTCTTTAAACAGAAAAACATCAGCAAATGCTGTATATCTTTTCCCTGTTGGCTCAAGCCTTAATACCTTAAGGTATAGACCTGTTGAAATTACACCATTAAATGATTCAATTAACAATTATAGCGTTAGAATGGCTAATGTTGACGCTACACTCGAAGGCTTTGACCGTAATGCCTTAGGAGCTGATTTGTGCATAACCAATCCTTTGTTTTTTCACTTAATCGACAGAACATCAGGAAACTCAAATGCCAATATCACAATATATTTCGACACTATTGCTGATGGTAACTGGAAAAACTTAGCAAACTGGCAAAGTAATCCTGCTGCTAAATGGAATAAATTAGCACCTGTTCAGCAAATTATTTCAACACCTTTAAGCTCATTGTCGTATTATAATTGGGATAATTTTTCTAATAAAGCATTTATTTTATCTAAGAATTTTGGGATTACATCTATTAATCCAGTAGCTCCACTGTGTCAAAATAATAAACCTATTTATCTTATAGCTTCTGATACAGGTGGTTTATGGAATGGGAATGGCATAATTTCAGCCAATAACGGATTTTTTGACCCAAGTTCTGCTGGTGCAGGAACTCATCAGATTATTTATACTTTACAAGGCTTATGTGCAGGTGCTGATACAACATTTATTACTGTTTATCCTAATGCGATAATAACTGCTTCGGTTACTAACGAGAGCTGCGATGGTGCTAATGATGGCTCAATTGCTGTTACTGCAACAGGAGGAACACCTACATACATATATAATTGGAACGGCGGGCAATATATGTCAGATTATATATATAACCTTCAACCTGGAGTTTATTATATTGTTGTAACTGATGCCAATGGTTGTCAGGCGGGAGATAGCTTTGAGGTTTATGGAAGTAATGAAATTTGTTATACACCACATGCAGTTTTGCCAAATATTTTTTCGCCTAATGGAGACGGACAAAATGATATATTATATGTAAGAGGTCAGGGAATTGATTATATAAACTTTATGATATACGACAGGTGGGGAACAAAAATATTTGAAACAACTGATGTTACTATGGGTTGGGACGGCAAATTCAATGGCATCGAACTTAACTCGGGCAGTTATGTTTATTACTTTAAAGCTCTTTTGAAAAATGATAAAATAATTGAAGATAAAGGTACTATTACCTTAATAAAATAAAATATTAAATTTTTTAAACTATAAAAAATGAAACGTATAAAATATTTTATAGCTTTAGTTGCCAGTATAATATTATCAAATATATTATCAGGACAAGACATACATTTTTCGCAGTACAACAATGCTCCATTATCAATAAATCCTGCTAACACAAGTGCGTTCAATATGGATTACAGAGCAATTATAAATTACAAAAGTCAATGGAAAAGTATAAAAAATGCTTACGAAACATATAGTTTTACCTACGACAGAGGTTTTTTTAAAAAGGAAATTCATGGTGGGTATTTAGGTGTGGGTATAAATTTGATGCAAGATGTTGCAGGCGAAACAAGGTTTACAACAAGTAATGCGTCATTATCAATTGCATACCACTTACCTTTGTCAAAATATCAGTATCTTGGAGGGGCAATACAGGCTGGGGCTCTTCAACAGTCTATTGACGAAAGTAAATTTAAATGGGATAATCAATATGTTGGTCCTGCAGGTTTTGACCAAACTTTGCCTTCGGGCGAAAATATTAAATTTGAAAATATTGTGGTTGGAGACCTTGCTGCTGGTATACTATGGCGTTACACTGGAAAAGAAACATATATGTCTGCCAACGATGGTGTGTCTGCAAATGTGGGTTTATCGGGTTATCATTTAAACAGACCTTTTATGTCGTTTTATAATGCAAAAACTAACAGACTATTACCACGTTATGTGCTACATAGCAATGCTGTTATTGGAGTTTATAATTCCAATTTAGTTGTTATACCTTCAGGTATATTGATGTTTCAAGGTAAACACAAAGAAATAATTGGCGGAGCATTATTGAAATACAATATTAAAGAAAAATCGAGATATTCATATTACAGCAATACAACCTCGCTGGCTATTGGAGGTAGCTACAGAGTTAAAGATGCATTTATTATTGAAACACTATTTGAATTTGCAGGTTTTGTTTTAGGTGTTAGTTACGATATTAATATTTCAAAATTAAAAATTGCTACACATGGACGAGGAGGCTTGGAATTATCTTTATGCTATAAAGCATTCAAAAAACAATCTGTAAGCAAATACTAAGATTGTGAGAAAAGGGAACATATGCAATATAATTAAATATAAAAAATCATTTATTTAAATCAAATGATTTTATGAAGTCTTTATTAGCAAAATAAAGAATAAATATTATCCAAAATATAACTGAAAGTATAAATAAAATTGTTTTGTATTTATCGAGTTCTGGCATAGGCAATTCCTTGTCAAGAAAATAGATATGTTTTATAATAAAACTGATTAATAAATTATTTACTAAGAAAATCAATGCAGAACCTGTTGGGATGAACCATAATTTGGTCTTCAATTTAGCAGGCCAGGCTATTATAAAGCAAGAAAACAAAGCCATTATATCATAACCAAGATATTTGTTCCATAGCATTACAATTCGCCCATCTGGTAATACTAATTCGCGGTAATCAGCAAAGCTAATATTAATATTCCAAAAAAAAGAAAGGAAATTGGATGTAATTAATTTAGTTATCTTTAAAAGCAGATGATAAATATACCACCAAAACCTTGCAAAAAAATCGAACTCATCTAAAATATTATCAGCAAATAACCAAAACATATATAATCCAATAAATATAGCCAAAGGTTTAATTAGTTTGTTCATTTATACAAATTATAATATTATTATTTTTTAAATTCATAACACAAAATTGAAGTAGCTATAGCAGCATTGAGTGAATCGGCAGCACCAACAACTGAAAGTTTATGGGGGTAAGCCTGAATTGAAATTTTTTTAGCAACATATTTTGATGTTTCGTCTGAAATTCCTCTTGCTTCGTTGCCAATTATTATGACAGCTTTATTAGATTTATAGACATTATTAATAGATTCAGCGTTGATATAAGTACCGTAAACAGTAAAATCTTCAGGCACATTTTTTAAAAAATTTTCTAATGGCATTTTTACAACATTAACTCTACAAAGCGACCCCATGCTTGCCTGTACTGCCTTAGGATTATAAGGGTCTGCTGTATCTGGCGAACATATTACAAAATCAATCCCATACCAGTCGGCTATTCTGATAATTGTACCAACATTACCTGGGTCTCTTATCCCATCTAATGCAAGTATTATATTATCATATTCTATTGTAATATTTTCGGGCTGTTTAGCAATTAATGCAATTACTTGATTAGGAGTTTTCAAACTACTAATTTTAAGTAATTCGCTATATGGTATTTCGTTAATAACTCTTATTTTGTCTAACAAATAAGCATTTTCGTTACACCATTCAGTAAGTGCAAATAGAGCTTTAATATTATGAGGATAAAGCAAAAACTCTTTTACCGAACGGCTTCCCTCTACAAGATATTCTTGTTTAGTATCCCTATATTTTTTTTCTTTTAAAGAAGAAAGATGTTTTATATAATTTTTACTTAGCATAAAATTAAAAAAAAATTACATCAAACGCAAAAATAAAAAAACCTGCTCTAATAATTCAGAACAGGTTTATTTTTCTTATTTAAAAAACATTATTCAGCAACTACTTCAAACGAAATAGTAACATTAATATCTTTATACAAATTAATTTTTGCTTTATAGGTTCCTAATTCTTTAACCGATTCACTGTCAATATGAATTTTTTTACGATCAACAGTATAATTAAACTGACTTTTAATAGCATCAGCTATTTGAATATTATTAACAGAGCCAAAAATTTTGCCGGTAGTAGCAGCTTTAGCTCCAATTTTAACAACAATATTTTCAAGAGCTTTAGCAAGAGTATCGGCTTCTTTACGAATTTTTTCCTCTTTAAATGCTCTTTGTTTAATGTTTTCAGCAATTATTTTGCGGTTCGATTCGGTAGCAGGGATTGCATAACCTTTTGGGATTAAATAATTACGTGCATAACCGTTTTTTACTTTTATTGTGTCGTTAGCATAGCCTAATTTAGGCACATCTTGTTTTAAAATAATTTCCATAATCTTTTATCCTCCTTTATTTTAACATATCAGCTACATAAGGCATTAAAGCAAGGTGGCGGGCTCTTTTAACTGCCTGTGCAACCTTTTTTTGAAATTTTAGTGAGGTGCCGGTAATACGGCGTGGTAATATCTTTCCTTGTTCGTTGACGAATTTAAGGAGAAAATCTGAATCTTTATAATCAATGTATTTAATACCACTTTTTTTGAAGCGGCAATACTTTTTCTTTTTGGTATCAACTGCTATAGGAGTTAAATACCTAATTTCACCATTATTATTTGTTGCCATTGTTTTATTAGGATTAATCGGTTATTGTTTAATTTCTTCTTTTGCCTTTTCAGATTTACTTTTTTTATCTTTTCTTTTCTTTTCGTTATATGCTATAGCATGTTTGTTGAGTGCTATAGTTAAAAAACGCATAATACGTTCGTCGCGTTTAAATACGATTTCAAGTTCACGTATTATATCGCCTTCGTGGCGAAATTCGAAAAGATAATAAAATCCAGTAGATTTTTTCTGAATAGGATAAGCTAACTTACGCAGCCCCCAATTGTCCTCAAAAACAATTTCAGCACCTTTTTCGGTGAGGAAATTTTTAAATTTTAATACCGTTTCCTTCATCTGATCATCAGACAAAACGGGAGTCATAATGAAAACGGTTTCATAGTGTTTTAACATGTAGTTTCCTTTTAAGTTTTTGTTAATAAAAGAATTATATTTTTAAAATTAAAAATGCAAAGGTAATATTTATTTTTAATTTAACAATATTTATAAGGAATAAAAAATTAAAATTCTGCATTATTAGGTGTTCTTGGGAAAGGTATAACGTCTCTAATATTCGACATTCCTGTAACAAAAAGAATTAGTCGCTCAAAACCAAGTCCGAAGCCACTATGTGGAGCTGTACCAAAACGTCTTGTATCAAGATACCACCAAACGTCTTTTTCAGGAATGCCCAATTCGGCTATTCGCGTGCTTAATTTATGCAAATCTTCTTCTCTTTGTGAACCTCCAATAATTTCTCCAATAGCAGGGAAAAGCACATCCATAGCTCTTACAGTTTTCCCGTCTTCATTTTGTTTCATATAAAAAGCCTTAATCTCTTTTGGATAATCAGTAAGAATGACGGGGAGTTTAAAATGTTTTTCAACTAAATATCTTTCGTGTTCCGATTGTAAATCGAGCCCCCAGCTTACAGGGAATTCAAATTTATTATTTGACTTAATAAGAATATCAATAGCTTCAGTATATGATAATCTGATAAAATCTTTTTCAACTACTCCTTTTAATCTGTCAATAAGCAGGTTGTCATACATTTTGTTTAGAAATTCTAAATCGTCATAACAATTATCAAGAGCGTATTTGACAAGTGATTTAAGAAAATCCTCAGCAATGTTCATATTGTCATTAATATCATAAAATGCCATTTCAGGTTCAATCATCCAAAACTCAGCAAGGTGTCTAGGGGTATTTGAATTTTCGGCTCTGAAAGTAGGTCCAAAAGTATAGACATTAGATAAAGCTAAAGCACCAAGTTCACCCTCAAGTTGCCCCGAAACAGTTAAGTTGGTTTCTTTTCCAAAAAAATCCTGCGAAAAATCAATCTTACCTTCAACTGTTTTAGGCAAATTGTTAAGGTCAAGGGTAGTAACTCTAAACATAGCACCAGCACCTTCAGCGTCAGAACCAGTAATTATAGGAGTATGTAAATAATAAAAGCCGTGTTCATTAAAATACTTATGAATAGCAAAAGACATTGCGTGACGGATACGAAGTACAGCACCAAATGTGTTGGTACGAGGGCGCAGATGAGCTATTTCTCTCAAAAATTCAAGACTATGACCTTTTTTTTGTAAAGGGTAAGTTTCGGTAGGAGCTTCGCCATATATTTGAATTTTTTTAGCTTGAATTTCAACACTTTGCCCCTGTCCCAGCGACTCAGATAAAAGCCCTTCTACACTTAAACAAGCACCCGTTGTAATACGTTTAAGAAAATCATCTCCAAAAAACTGTACATCGGCAACAACTTGAATATGATTAATAGTTGAGCCATCATTAAGTGCAATAAATGCAACATTTTTATTACCTCTGCGTGTTCTAACCCAACCTTTAACATTAACTTCTGTACCTATTGCTACTCCGCCCTTTAGCAAAGATACAATCATAATTCTCTTATTATTCAGCATATTTATTGAAAATTTTTGCAAAAAAACAACTTTTAAACCATATTTTCAAGTTATTGATAGAATATTTTTTTTAATGATATTATTTAATGTAATAATTGATGTAGCAATATATGTGTCAAAACATTACTACAAATAGAGAATTGCCTGATTAGCTTATATACTTTACGAGCTTAACAAACTTAATAATCTCATATTTTTGAACAAACTTAATAAACTTGTATATTTAACTATATGATTTTTTATATTTTTGAAGCTGAATAATTTTATAATATTAATATGAGTGAAAAAATCATAACACTTGATTTATTTGCACCTGTTGAATTTTTTGGAGTTAACGATTATAATTTGAATGTACTTAAAAATTATTTTCCTTCAATAAAACTTATAGTGCGTGACAATAATCTTAAAATTATTGGAAGTTCTGATGACATTGATGAATTCGAATTAAAGATAAATATTCTATTAAAATATTTCAATAAACATGGAAGAATTAACGAGGATATTATTTTAAAAATAATGATGAATGATTATGAAACCAATAATGCTACAACAGATAATGTGAGCAATAATGTTTTGGTATATGGAAAAAGTGGCTTAATTATAAAACCCCGCACTCCAAATCAGGAAAAACTTGTTGAAAGTTGCTTTGCAAATGATATGGTTTTTGCCGTAGGTCCTGCAGGAAGCGGAAAAACTTATACTGCTGTTGCTTTGGCAGTACGTGCCTTAAAAAACAAAGAAGTTAAAAGAATTATACTTACAAGGCCAGCCGTTGAAGCAGGCGAAAACTTAGGTTTTTTGCCAGGCGATCTAAGAGAAAAAATTGACCCCTATCTTCAGCCTCTTTACGATGCTCTTAGCAATATGCTGCCAGCACAAAAATTAGCCTCATATATGGAAGACGGCATAATTGAAGTTGCTCCTCTTGCTTTTATGAGAGGCAGAACTCTCGACAATGCCTTTGCTATACTCGACGAAGCTCAAAATACAACAACTCTTCAAATGAAAATGTTCCTTACTAGAATGGGGAAATCTTCAAAATTTATTATTACTGGTGATATAACTCAGATTGACTTACCTGCTAATCAGACCTCTGGACTTATTCACGCTATGAGCATTTTAAAAGGAGTAACAGGAATTGATTTTATTCATCTTGATAACAGCGATATTTTAAGACATAAATTAGTATCGCAAATTTTGGAAAGATATAGTAAATAATAAATTACATATAAAATATATCTTATTTTTATAGATGTTTTTAATTAATTTAAGCAATACACATCAAATAAATATTTAAATAACTAAATATTTAATTAGAAAATCAGTTTTATTTATCAATAATGTGTTATCGCAAATCTTTACTACATTTTAAAAAAAAAATAAAATTTATGAACTTAAAAACTAATACGGCAACAAACAACAATAATTTCAACTTATATTATATTACTGCAATATTTTTATGTTTACTTAAAGTTCCAATATTATCAAATTGTCAGAATATTATAAAGATTAGGCTATATTCAGAAAATACTATAAATTCAACAATAATTACGATAAATACAGGATGTTATGCAATTATTTCCTCAAGCGATACTATTTTAAACAAACTACAAAGTGGTACTATTATATGCTTATCAATAAAAAATGATAAAATTGAGCTTAAAAAAAATGATAGTATTATTGGCTATTATAAAAATTTAAATTTTGCAGGTTTGTCGTTCAGAAATTCGCTGAGTATTTTACCCGATAAGAAAAAAACATTACAACGCACTTATGATGACTGCTTTAATATTAGTGCAAATAAAACAGGATTAATGATAATTAATAACATAGATTTAGAAGATTATATTGCTGGAGTAGTACAGTCAGAAGCAGGAGGTAGTTCCGACAACGAAGAGTTTTTTAAAATTCAGGCAGTAATCAGCAGAACTTATGCTGTAGGGCATCTAAATAACCATAAAGCTGAAGGCTATAACCTATGCGATGCTGTTCATTGTCAGTCGTATAAAGGACAAGCTACAAAAACTGTTTTAATTAAAGCTGTTTATGCTACACGCGGCTCAGTGATTGCCGATAACGAAAATAAACTAATTACGGCTGCATATCACAGCAATTCGGGCGGTAAAACTGTAAATTCAGGTGATTTGTGGAATAAACAACTCCCTTATTTAATTGCTGTTGATGATACTTTTAGTTTACATGGTCCAAATTCTTTATGGGAAATTAAAATGAAAACCAAAGAATGGCTTGATTTTTTGAAAATAAATTTTGATTATCCCATTCACGACTCAATTTCTAAAAATTATGCTCTTAATTTTTCGCAGGATACCTGCAGATTGGTTTTTTTTGAAAAAGATATAAAACTAAGAACTATAAGAGAAAAATTAAAACTCCGTTCTACTTGGTTTTCAGTGTTTGTAAATGAAGATGAAATAATAATAAAAGGCAGAGGCTATGGCCACGGTGTTGGCTTAAGTCAGGAAGGTGCTGCCATAATGGCTGAAAAAGGTTTTTCGTTTACCGATATCTTAAATTTTTATTATAAAGGAGTGCAAATTATTAAAAAAGAAAAACTGTTTTCAGATAATTAAAAAGCTAATCAAAGTTAATCATAAAAAAATGAATAATTAACGATGTTATAATACCACATATCTATAATTACAAAATATTTTTATGAGATTATATTTTCAAATTCATTGCATATTTTTTAATTTTTTAATAAAAAACAACTCAAATATTTTTTTTAAAAAAAATTATATTTAATAGTCTTTGATGCTGCTAAATGAAAACCCTTGAACTTTGTCATATACATTTCTTAATCGCATAAACTCATTATAATAAAAACAATGAATTAATGAAATTTTTTGTAATTTAGTACGTTTTTTATATCTTGATAAATCTGTACAAGTAAGTATTTTATGAAAAAAATATTAATACTTTTAATTTTAAGTATTTTAAGTTTTTATTCGCATTCTACACATCAACGTGCTGGAGAAATTACATACAGATGGATATCAGGTTTTACTTATGAAATAACTTTAGTAACATACACTTTTACACCAAGTCCAGCCGACAGACCAGAGTTAGAAGTATTATGGGGTGATGGTAGTTCTTTAGTATTACCACGTATTGATAAACAAAATATGCCAAACGACATTAGCAAAAACACTTATGTTGAAACTCACACTTATTCCTCACCGGGAATTTACACAATTTCAATGGAAGACCCTAATAGAAATTATGGTGTTCTTAATATTCCTAATTCTGTTAACGTTCCTTTTTATTTAGAAACCACTTTAATGATTAATCCTTTTATTGGAACTAACAATTCACCGGTTTTGCTTAATCCACCTATAGATAATGGTTGTGTAAATCAGTTATATATTCATAACCCTGGTGCTTATGACCCTGATGGAGATAGTTTAAGTTATAAACTTGGTATTTGCAAAGGAGAAGATGGATTAGACATACCCGGTTATTCTTTGCCCATGGCAAGTAATTCGATAAGCATTAATCCATATACAGGCGACCTTATCTGGGAAAATCCTGTAATGCAGGGCGAATATAATGTTGCTATACTTATTGAAGAATGGCGTTATGGTGTTTTAATAGGTACAGTTTTGAGAGATTTACAAATACAGATTGTGGCTTGTAATCACCAACCACCAAATATTTCAGATGAAGTTATAGATACTTGCGTTGAAGCAGGACAGTTGTTAAATTTTAATGTTACAAGTAATGACCCAGACAATAATGTTATAACATTATCTGCAACGGGGGGACCTATGCTTCAACAAATCAATCCTGCTCAATTTTCGGTTACAAGCGGAACAGGTTCAGTTACCTCTGTGTTCAGTTGGCAAACAGCTTGCGAACATGTCAGAAAACAACCTTGGCAAATGTATTTTAAAGCTATAGATAATGGGCAACCAGTTAATCTAATTGATATAAAAACTGTAAATATTACAGTTGTTGCTCCTGCACCTCAAAATCTTAACTTGCAACCTTCAGGAAATTCAGTTATTCTTAATTGGGATGTTAGTCCATGCCCTAATGCAATTGGTTATAAAATTTACAGACGCAATGGTTATTATGGTTATTTCCCTTCACATTGCGAAACAGGTGTGCCAGCATATACAGGATATTCTAAAATTGCCGATATACAAGATATTAATATTACAACTTATATTGATAATAATAATGGACAAGGTTTAGTACAAGGTGTTGATTATTGCTATATGGTAATTGCGTATTTTGCTGATGGTGCTGAAAGTTATGCCTCACTTGAAGAATGTACTACCTTAATACATGACTCTCCTGTTATTACAAATGTAAGCATAAGACATACCGGTACTAACGACGGTTCTATTTACATTGCTTGGAGCAAACCAACTGACTTAGACACAATACAATATCCAGGTCCTTACAAATATCATATTTTAAGATCAGATGGATTTTATGGAAACAACCTTACTCTTGTCGATTCTCTATACGGATTAAATGATACCATTTGGATTGACACATTGTTAAATACTAAAGATTTATCATTTAGTTATCGAATTGATTTAATTCACTATAATCAGAATAATTTTTCGTGGATAGGATCATCACAGTTAGCTTCCTCAATTTTTCTCTCAATTGAGCCTCAGGACAACAAACTGCTGCTTTCGTGGAATGTAAATGCCCCGTGGGAAAATAATTATTACGATGTTTACAAATACAATCCTTTAACATCAAATTTCGATTCAATTGCTAGAGTTACTACTCCTCATTTTTTAGATATTAATTTAATAAATGGAAACGAATATTGTTATAAAATAAAAAGTATTGGAGAGTATTCAGCTCCTGGTTTTGTAAATCCAATTATCAATTGGTCGCAAATAAAATGCGAGACACCTAACGATAGTGAACCTCCTTGTTCACCAATATTAAATATTGAATCTGATTGCTATCTGATACAAAATATTTTACATTGGGAATTACCTTATGATACTTGTATTAACGATATAGCAAGATACGAAATTTATTTTTCATCGACAGACGACAATGATTTTTATATGATTTACACAACAAACGATATTAATGAAAATAGCTTTATTCACTCAGATTTAGTTTCTATTGCCGGTTGTTATGCAATAATAGCAGTAGATTCGTTCGGAAATCGAAGTGTATTTGTAGATCCTCAGTGTATTGATATAGATATATGCGAACTTTACAGTTTCCCGAGTGTTTTTACTCCCAATGGTGATGGGATAAATGATTTTTTTGTGCCTTTCCCTTATAATTTTGTAGAAAAAATTGATTTAAGTATTTTTAATCGATGGGGGCAGATAGTATTTAAGACTAACGACCCCAACATTAACTGGGATGGTAAAAATCAATTAACAGGTATTAAATGCAGCGATGGTGTATATTATTACATTTGCGATGTATACGAACACAGATTACATGGTTTGATAAAAAGAACTTTTGATGGTTTTTTCCATTTAATAAGTAATTAATATTAATATTAAATTTTTGAATATGTTTACAGGTATTGTTGAAGCATTAGGCAAAGTGGTAGAATTAAAAAAAGAGCAAAGCAATTTGCATATTAAAATTCAAACGCCCATAGCCAAAGAATTAAAAATTGACCAAAGTATGGCTCACGATGGAATATGTTTAACAGTGATTAAAGTTTTCCCCGAAGAGTCTTCTTATGTTGTAACTGCTATTCAGGAAACATTAGACAGGACAAATTTAGCTCATTTAAAGGATGGGGATGAAATAAATCTTGAAAGAAGCATGAAATTAGATGGTCGTTTTGATGGTCATATTGTGCAAGGACACATTGACCAAACCGCAACTTGTATTTCAGTTGAAGAAACTGAAGGAAGCTGGAAATATTGGTTTGAATATGACCCTAATAAACAGAATATTACAGTCGAAAAAGGTTCAATTTCTATTAATGGAGTTAGTTTAACAGTTGTAGACTCCAAACCTGGTGTATTTTCGGTTGCAATAATTCCTTATACTTATCAGGTTACAAATTTTCATAATTTTAAAAAAGGAACTGTTGTAAATATTGAATTTGATGTATTTGGTAAATATGTTGCCAAACTATTGAAATTATATATGAACGATAAATAATCGTTAAAAAAAAGAGGTTACAAAATGTAGCCTCTTTTTTTTAATAAAACAAAATGTGTTATTAATCTTTACCGAGTATTGTAACAGTTCCGTGAACTTCGCTCATCAATTCATCGTCATTATTGCCGCTATTATAATTAACATTTAAAATGAAATAATATACTCCATCGCTATGCCCTTCTCCATCCCAATCATTTTGATAATCGCTACTTTCGTAAATCTTTTTACCCCATCTGTTAAAAATTACTATAGTACTGTTAGGATAGTATTCAAGGTTTACAATTTTAAAGTTATCATTATAACCATCATTATTAGGAGTTATAACATTAGGGATTTCAAGTTCACAGGGTTCGACAATTAATCTCAAACTATCTGAGTAAGTTTTACAACCGGTAATACTAGCAGAAATCCAGTATTCGCCTGGAAGTTGATTAGATAACGTAATACTTGGCGTAGTAGCGCCACTTGGCGACCACAAATATGTATAGCCTGATGCAGATTGAGCAGCATTAAAAGTAATAGTTTCGTGTTTGCAAATTTTATAATCCTGAAGGTTAAAAGAGGGTTCAGGAACAACTTTAACATCTTTAGAATCAGACATTTCACACATGTTATTGCCTGGTAGGGCGCTAACAGTAACAGAATACATTCCAGTTGATGAAGCATTAATAGTTTGTGTTGTAGCACCAGTAGACCATGTATAATTCATTCCAGGATTACCTGCATCAATAATAAAAGGTGTTTCAGAACAAGTGTCACTCCCAATATCAACTATAGGAACAGGCACAACTAAAAGATTTATTGAATTAGTATCAATACATCTTGTATTATTGCCACCATCAACTGTTACTAAATAATTGCCGGTTTGATCAATAGTAATTGTTTGAGTAGTCTCGCCTGTGCTCCAAGTATAAAGTGTACCAGGTCCAGCATCAAGCACAACATTTTGCCCATCACAAATACTAGTATCAGTTCCAAGATTAACAACTGGCTGGTCGACAATTCTAACTTTTATCTGGTCAAATCCCGGGCAAATCATAGAGCTTCCATCATCAACTGTAATAGCAATAGTATGCTCACCAGCGGGCAAAATATTACTATTAATATATATAAAAGTATCCTGAATAGGTGCTGCAATACCATCAATAGTCCAAACATAATTAACTGCAGAAGTATCGGCAGCAGCATATACAGTATAAGACTCCCCTTTACATAAAAGTGTATCTGGACCTAGGTCAACCCACATACCTTTAACAGTAATGCAATAAGAATAAGTTTGAGTACCAAAATATGGGCAGGCATCATCTGTAATTGTTGCAGTAAAACAATGAGGTGTATTACTTACATTATTTTGAGTAGGTGTCCAAGAAAATGCTCCATAAACATTAGGTGTATTGTTATTTGAAATTGTAAATGCTGCTGTTGGTATACCATTATTCCAAGTAAGATTAAGGTTTTGAGAACTATTAGGATCGTAGGGGTAAACACCAAAACTAATACTACTGCCTAAGCACATAGTAGTCTGATAAACAGTATCGTTAGCATTATACTGAGTTGACTGAGGATTCATACCACCTAAAACAGGTAATGTATTAGTACATGTAATAACATTAACCTGAATATCTCTGTATACACTACCAATTTTAACAGGCACTCCACCAATATTACGCCATTCTTCAACTAACACTGCCATAACAGTTATAACATTTTGAGTAGGTGTCATACATATATCACCTGTATTAATATCAAGTGATACAGGAGGATTAGAAGGCAAAGGTTGTGTAGCAGAATTTCCTCCTATATAATTAACATAAGGAGATGAACCTGAAGGTCCATCATCGTAAGGGGTAACTAAAGAATAAACCAATGAATCGCCGTCAGGGTCAATAGCACCATGATTAAAACAAAATGTTTGTCCTTGACATACAATAGTAACAGGAGGATTAGAGAAAGAAGGAGAACTATTACAAGGAGCCGCCGCATTATTTAAAGTAGCTGAAATCCAGATACCTGCACTTGAAGGACCACTGATAGTGTTAATAGGCGGGTTACGACAACATAAGCTATAGCTCATAGTCCAATCGCTGCATGCAGGTAATGTAACAACTGCTTCATATATCCATTCTCTTAATCCATAAATTGAACCACCAGAGCAAGTAGTTGGTTGCGAAGGACAAGCAGGAGTAACTTCTCCTCCAGTGCCTGAAATTGGATATAGAGTTGCATTAATATTTTGCCCACAACTAGGAGCATTAAAATTAATTGACACACTCGACGGTTCAGAAACCCCACTGCAATCACGATAAAATGAAAATCTTATCAGATAATCGTTACCACCTAAACAAGTGTAAGTAAGGTCGGCGCCTGCTATGTGAGAAGCATAAGAAACTTCAGCTAATAAAATCAGGGTAAATAAAAGTAAAAATATTTTCTTCATAATTTTTTATGTTAAATCATTAAAAAAAGTAAAATTATTAAAAAAAATAATAATAATAATAATTTTTATAATAAATGACAACTTTTGTAAAATTCAGTTGCCTGTATAAGATATTTTATACGCAATTTCTTATTAAAAGTTCTTAATATTGAGCTTGCTATTAAAAGTTTTTTATTTAAGAAAATTTTTAATAAAAATCTGTTTAATTATATAAACAAGGGGATGCATCACATTGTTTAATATACGAATCTATTACTGTTTTTGTTTTGTTACTTTTCGGAGTGTACTCAATATTAAAATTCATTTTTTGTTTTTTTGATATTTTAGGAAAAATTGTATTTTTACCGATTAATTGTTTGACATTTTTTATTGTTTTATGGAAAAAATTAATTTAAATCTTGACAACCTCGACAGAGCTTTTCCTGATGATTTTACTCAGGAACAAACTGCTATGGCTAAAACTTTTTTCCTTAAAAAATTGTCACTCGAAACTCATAAATTTTATTCTGGCAAAATACAAACACTGCCTAAGGCACCAGTACTAGGTTTTAACTGGTTCAATGTTTGGTATACACCTGGCGTTTCCAAAATTTCAACAACAATAAAAGACAATAGCGATAGCTCTTTTTTGCTTAGCAATAGAGGGAATATGGTTGCTGTAATATCTGATTCAACAAGAGTTTTAGGTGATGGCGACTGCACTCCATCAGGCGGTTTAGGTGTTATGGAAGGTAAAGTTTTTTTGATGAAATACCTTGCTGGCATTGATGCTGTTGCTTTATGTATTGATAGCAAAGATGAAAATGGTATTAATCAACCTGAAAATATTATTAAATTTGTTAAAATGCTTCAGCATAGCTTTGGAGCTATTAATCTCGAAGATATTTCTCAGCCAAATTGTTATAAAGTACTTGATACTCTGAGAGAAGAATGCAATATTCCTGTTTGGCACGATGATGCACAAGGTACTGCTTGCGTTACTTTAGCTGGTTTAATTAATGCTCTTAAAATTGCTAATAAAAAAATTGAAGATGTTAAGATTGTTTTATTTGGAGCAGGGGCTTCAAATACAACTATAGCCCGACTAATTATTGCTGATGGTGCAAATCCTGATAATATTATCATTTTTGATTCAAAAGGAAGTTTACACAGCGAAAGGCAAGATATTAAGCAAGATAATAGATTTTACAGAAAATGGGAGCTTTGTCAAAAAACAAATTCTTTAAAGATCAAAAACATTGAAGAAGCAATTAAAAATGCAGATGTTTTAATATCATTGAGTACTCCAGGTCCTGAAACTGTAAAAAAAGATTGGATTAAATTAATGAACCAAAATGCAATAGTATTTGCCTGTGCTAACCCTGTACCTGAAATTTATCCTTATCTTGCAAAAGAAGCAGGTGCTTTGGTTGTAGCAACAGGAAGAGGCGATTTTCCTAATCAAGTTAATAATTCTATTGGGTTTCCTGGAATATTAAAAGGAGCTTTACTTGTAAAAGCAAAAAAAATTACAGACAATATGGCTATTGCAGCAGCTCATTCAATTGCAAAATTTGCTGAAAAACGTAGTATAAACCAAGATAATATAGTGCCTACTATGGACGAAACTGATGTTTTTGCCCACGAAGCTGCTGATGTTGCAATGCAAGCTATAAAAGATGGAGTAGCAAGAATTAATATGACTTGGCAGGATGTTTATAATAAAACTATTAAAGATATTGAAAACGCAAGAGCTATTACCAATTTGCTCACAAATAACGATTATATTCAAAAACCTGATATTAAAATGCTGTACGAGTCTATTGAATGGGCTATTAATGAGATAAAAAATAAATAAAATTATGTTTGAACATATCAGAGGTAAATTAATTTCAAAAAATCCAGCTTATGTAATTGTTGAAACAACATCTGGAATAGGGTATATAATTAATGTTTCGCTGAATACTTATTCAAAAATTGAGGATAATGCAAAAGAAGTATTTTTGTTTCTTCATCAGGTTATAAGAGAAGATGCACAATTACTTTTTGGTTTTATTGATGAAAAAGAGAGAAAATTATTCCGTCATCTTATAAATGTATCAGGTGTTGGTGCAAATACCGCACGAATGGTGCTTTCGTCGCTTGAACCTAACCAAATTATTGAAGCTATTGTTGATGGAAATGTTAAAACTCTGCAAGGTGTAAAGGGAATTGGTTTAAAAACAGCTCAGAGAATAGTTGTTGATTTAAGAGATAAACTTGAAAAAGTTAGTACTTCAAACGAAATTTTTACCAACTGTAACAATACATCTAAAGATGATGCGTTATATGCTTTAACTCTTCTTGGCTTTCAGGCAAACACAGCTAAAAAAGCTATTGAATATGTTATAGAAAATAATAAAGATACTGTTTCGGTTGAAGAATTAATTAAACAAGCATTAAAATTACTTTAAGTCGGAGAAGTCTGATAAAAATATTATTTGTAAATTGGAGAGAACGTTAAAATATTTTCTTGGTCTTGTTTCATTTTTGTCCCTTGCATTATTTGTTTGGGTTACTGAAGCAACAACTACAATTAAAGAAGGTAGAGCTTTTTCAAAATCTAATTTTAATTTTGTAATTGATACCCCCCCCCCAAATTTAATTTATCCTCTACCCCTCAATACTGGTATTCCTGACACTTCAGAGACTTATTCTCCACCATTGCATTTAAGCAATCCTCCCAATATATATGATTCGGTAGTATATGACCCCGATATGCACGGTTATATGATTTATCCCAAGGTTGGGAGTTTAACTTACAGAGAACCTTTCTTTATGTCGTTTGAAGATTATTTTAATTATAATATGAACTCAAGCCTGCAAAATTATTGGCGTGAAAAAGTAAGGTCTTCAAGTTCCGACAAAAGCAAAAGTCTTATACCTTCGTTGCATATTGGTGGTAAAGCTTTTGATAAAATATTTGGTAGTAATACTATTGATATACGTCCGCAAGGCTCTGCTGAACTTATTTTTGGGGTTAATGCTAGTCGTCGCGATGACCCAGCTTTAGATGTTAAACAAAGAAGAACCGCCAATTTTGATTTTCAGGAAAAAATTCAGATGAACGTTGTTGCTAAAATTGGCGATAAAATTGAACTTGGCACTAATTATAATACTGAGGCTACTTTCGATTTTGAAAATAAAATGAAATTAGCTTACGAAGGCAAAGAAGATGAAATAATTAAAATAATTGAAGCTGGCGATGTTACTTTACCTCTAAATGGAACTCTTATTTCGGGAAGTCAAAGTTTATTTGGGATAAAAGCCGGCTTGCAATTTGGACGAACTACTATCACTTCAATTTTCTCGCAACAAAAAAGCGAAACTACTAATATTACAGTTGCTGGCGGAGCTCAAACCAATACTTTTGAACTAAAAGCCGACCAATATGAAGAGAATAAACACTTTTTTGTTTCACAATACTTCAGAAATAAATATAACCACGCAATGCAAAATTTGCCTGTTATTAACTCTTCAATAAATATTACCAAAATTGAAGTTTGGGCAACAAATATTGGTGCTGCTACAACCGAAAACAGAAATATTGTAGCTTTTTCTGATATTGGCGAATATTCCCCTTATAATAATGTGTTTTCTCCTAATCCAGGCAGACAGCTACCATCTAACAATAGTAATAATTTAACATTACTTATTGATACTAATAAAATAAGAGATATTAACAACATTTCTTCTTACCTTAATAGTGGTCCTTTGAGTTTAGTTTCTGGAGTTGATTACGAAAAAGTAGAAAATGCCCGTAAATTGTCTTCTACTGAATATTCTTTCAATAGTAAACTTGGCTTTATTTCTCTTAACACTCATTTAAATTCTGATCAGGTGCTTGCTGTTGCTTATCAGTATACAATTATTGGAGATACAACTGTATACCAAGTAGGTGAATTTTCAAATGGTGGCGTTACAGCTCCTAATTGTTTGATGGTGAAATTGTTGAAAAGTACAGCCGTCAATACTAACATTCCTTTATGGAATTTAATGATGAAAAATGTTTATGCTATTGGCGGATATCAGATTAACAATGAAGATTTTCGTTTAAATGTATTATATACTGACGATGAACATGGTGTACCTACCGGATATTTGACTGAAAGTTCAATTAAGGGAATCCCTTATATCAGATTATTAAATTGTGATAATCTTAATACTCTATTGGATCCAACACCTGATGGCGTTTTTGACTTTATTGACAACGCTGCTACACAGGGTGGTACTGTTCAAACTTCTAACGGAAGAATATTTTTTCCTGTATTGGAACCATTCGGCTCTGACTTATACAAAAAATTTGACCCTGCCGATTCTGCTATTGCTAAAAAATACGTATATCAGGAATTATATAATATGACAAAAAACGGGGCTCAACAATACCCCTCTAAAAATAAATTTTTAATTCAAGGTACTTACAAATCTTCATCAAGCTCCGAAATTTCTTTGAATGCAATGAATATTCCTCAAGGCTCTGTTAAAGTTACTGCAGGTGGTATTCCTTTAACAGAAAATGTCGATTTTACCGTTGATTATACCCTTGGACGACTGAAAATCATAAACGAAGGAATTTTAAATTCTGGTACTCCTATCAATATTTCTCTCGAAAGTAATTCTTTGTTCAATATCCAAACAAAGACTATGATGGGAACTCACATTGATTATAAAGTTAACAGAAACTTTAATTTAGGAGCTACTTTATTAAATTTGACTGAAAGACCTTTAACACAAAAAATTAATTTTGGAGATGAACCAATTTCTAATACTATTTGGGGATTTGATGCTACTTATGAAACAGAATCAAGGCTTTTAACAAAATTAATTGACAAACTGCCTTTTATTGATACTAAAACTCCTTCAAACATTTCTTTTAACGGCGAATTTGCCCAGTTAATACCAGGACATAGCAGAGCTATCGGCAAAACAGGTACTTCTTATATTGACGATTTTGAAGGTAGTAAATCGTCTCAAGATATCAAAAATATTGGGGCTTGGTTTCTTTCAAGCACTCCACAAGGACAAGCTTATAACGGTGGTTTCCCTGAAGCTATGCTAAACGATAATCTTGCTTATGGTTTTAACAGAGCTAAACTCGCATGGTATGTGATTGACCCTTTATTTGTAAGAAATAATAATATTACTCCCGACCATATTAAAAATGATAAAGAACAACAATCTAATCATTATGTTAGAGAGGTACTTGAAACCGAAGTATTCCCTAATAAAGAGGTCCCTAACGGACAACCTATGAATATTGCAGTTCTAAATCTCGCCTTTTATCCTAAAGAAAGAGGTCCTTATAATTACGATGTTCTGCCAACTCCATGGTCAGCCGGTATTAATGCCGACGGCGAATTGCTTGATCCTTGGACAAGATGGGGCGGTATTATGAGAAGAATTGAAACTACTGACTTTGAAGCTACTAACGTTGAATATATTGAATTTTGGATGATGGATCCTTTTATTGACCCTGACGGCTCTGGCTCTCAAGAACCTATTCAAAATGGTGGTTACCTTTATTTTAACCTTGGCGATATTTCTGAAGATGTTTTAAAAGATGGTCGAAAAAGCTATGAAAACGGATTACCTACCTCTGAAATTGTTCAAAATGTCGATACAACAATATGGGGTAGAGTACCTACTATGCAGGCTTTAGTCAATTCGTTTGATAACGACCCTAACTCAAGAGTTTATCAGGATGTTGGATTAGACGGCTTAGGTAATAACGATGAAATTAGTTTTTTCGATTCTACTTATCTCCAAAAAATTGCTAATGCTTTTACTGTTAATTCATCGGCTTATGCTAAAGCTGTTGAAGACCCTTCAAGCGATAATTATCATTATTTTAGAGGTAGTAACCTTGACAATGATCAGGTTAGCATACTTGACCGATATAAAAAATATAACGGTATGGAAGGTAATTCACCTACTTCGGAGCAATCGCCCGAAAGTTATACTACTTCTGCAACAACACTTCCTAACGTTGAAGATATAAATCGTGATAATACTCTTAGCGAAACCGAAAGATATTTTGAATATCGCGTCGATTTACAACCCAATAAAATGAACGTTGGGCAAAATTATATTACCGACGTGTTCACAGCTACCGTTACGCTTGCTAATGGCAATTCTTCAGATGTTAAATGGTATCAGTTTAAAATACCTGTTCAAAGCCCTGATAAAGTTATTGGAAACATTCAGGATTTCAAATCTATACGATTCATGAGAATGTATTTGAAAGGCTTTTCTGAAAATGCTGTACTCAGATTTGCTACATTAGATTTAGTTAGAGGAACATGGCGGAAATATAATTATTCATTATTAGCTCCAGGCGAATATATTCCTGGCGACCAACATAATAATACCACTTTTGATATTTCGGCTGTTAATATTGAAGAAAACGGTAAAAGAACACCTGTTCCTTATGTTTTACCACCGGGTATTGAGAGAGAACTTAATTTAGGAACTACTAACCTTCAAAAAATGAACGAACAAGCTTTAGTCGTTAAAGTTTGTGAACTCATAGATGGAGATGCTAGAGCTGCCTATAAAACATCTGATTTTGATATGCGCCAGTATAAACGCCTTAAAATGTTTGTTCATGCTGAAGCTGCTGGAGTTAGTGATGCTATAAAAGATGGTGATTTAACCGCTTTTATCAGATTAGGTACTGACTTTACCGATAATTTTTATGAATATGAAATACCTCTAAAATTTACTCCTTGGGGTACAAGTGCAGTAGACCAGTTAGCTGTTTGGCCTGAAGAAAATGAATTTGATATTGAACTTGATTTATTAGTACAAGCTAAACAAGACAGAAATACTGAAATGAGGCAGGATGGCTCAACTTTAACTCCTTCAACACCTTATTATGCTAAAGATGGTAATAATACTATTATGATTGTTGGTATGCCTAATCTCGCTTCTGTTAAAACTATCATGATTGGAATCAGAAATCCCAAGAAAAAGCAATTTGGCGACGGAGATGATGGTTTGTCAAAATGCGCCGAAATATGGTTTAATGAGCTTAGATTAACAGATTTCAACGATAAGCCTGGTTGGGCTGCTACTGCACGCGTCAGCACCAACCTTGCTGATTTAGGTACTCTTGTCCTTGCAGGTAGCTATAGCACACCAGGTTTTGGCAGCATTGATAAAAAAGTTAACGAACGACAAAAAGAAGAAATTATTAATTATGATGTTGCCACTAATATTGAACTCGGAAAATTTTTTCCCGAAAGTGCAGGGCTGAAAATTCCTCTGCACTTCGATTTTAGCGAATCGGTTAGTAATCCGCAGTATAATCCGCTAAATCCTGACATTGAGCTTAAATCTGACCTTAAAACTTTTGAAACTAAAGCTGAAAAAGACTCTATTAAACATTTAACTCAGGACTATACTCGTCGAAAAAATATTAACTTCATGAATATGAGAAAGGTTAAAACAGGAGGAAATTCTAAAAATTATCCGTGGAGTATCGAAAATTTTGATTTTACCTATGCTTATTCTGAAATATATCACAGAAGTATTGACATTGAATATGATATTAAGAAAACATATAAAGGCGCAATAGGTTATAATTTTACTATTAACCCAAAACCAGTAAGACCTTTTAATAAAAGCAAGTTTTTGAATAAATACAAAACTTTTGCAATTATTAAAGATTTTAATTTTAATTACTTACCTAAGCTTCTGTCATTCAGAACCGATATGGACAGAATGTATAATGAAAATATGCTCAGAAATAAAAGCTCTGCTTTAATTTTAATGGAACCTACCTTTGTTAAAACTTTTTCTTGGAACCGTTATTATGATTTCAAATACGATATTACTCAAGCTCTTAACGTTGATTACCACGCTAATGTTAACTCACGTATTGACGAGCCACCTGGACGCATTGACGAAGGATGGAAAAAAGATTCGGTTTGGAACAATATTAAATCATTAGGCAGAAAAACAACATTTGACCACAACTTTAATGTAAATTACAATATACCAATTAATAAAATCCCTTTATTTAATTGGCTTACCACTACTGCACGTTATGGTGGCGAATATCATTGGACAGCAGCTCCTTTGTCGGCTACTTACCTTGGTAATACTATTGAAAACTCTAATACAAAGCAAATTAACGCAAATGCTAATCTTACAAATCTTTACAACAAAATTGGATATTTAAGAAAATTAAATCAAAATGCAGATAAAAATAAAATACAAGGCAGAAACGAAATTAATAAGCTCCAAGACAGAGATTCTTTAGACGAACCTAAAAAAGAACCAGTAAATTATGCTAAAATTGTAATTGATAATATTTTACGCTTAGCAACTGGTTTTAAAAACGCTTCATTCTCTTATTCTGAAAACAATGGAACTTTATTGCCAGGCTTTAAACCTTCGCCCTTCCTTATTGGTTTGGACTCATCTTTTAAAGCTCCCGGTCCTGGTTTTGTTTTTGGCGAGCAAAACGGTAGTTTCCCTTTTACCGCTGCCAAAAATGGCTGGCTCTCTTCTGATTCCGCTGTCAATTCACCTATTATGCGTAAGCATTCTCAAAATATAAATGCCAGAATTACTTACGAACCATTTAAAAATTTTAGAGTTGAGATAACTGCTAACCGGAATTTCTCAAGAACAAATTCAGAGTATTTCAGAGCTGATAGTTTAGGGCGTTTTAATACTTATGCCCCAGTCGAAAACGGTAGCTTCAGCATTTCTTATCTTACTTGGAATACCGCTTTTATTACTGATGATAAAAAAACTTATTCTTCCGAAAATTTTGAAAATTTTAAACAATACAGATACGAAATTGCTATGCGACTCGCTCAAGATAATCCTAATTGGAATGGTAAAATTGTCGATTCTACAGGTTTCCCCGATGGATATGGACCAACTTCGCAAGATGTTCTTATTCCTGCTTTCTTAGCTGCATACACTGGTCGTAATCCAGGTACTGTCAATCTTAACACTTTCCCTAAAATTCCATTACCAAATTGGCGACTCACATTTACAGGACTCACAAATATTAAAGCTATTAAAAAATATTTTAAATCAATTTCTATTGGACATGGTTACAGAAGTTCGTACAATGTTGGCAATTATACTTCTAATGTTTTATATAGAGCCGACGACGACGGGTTCCAGACAGTAAGAGATGCTGTTCGTAATTATATTCCTGAAAAAGAAATTGCACAAATATCTATTACTGAGCAATTTAATCCTCTCTTCAATCTTGATATGACGTGGAACAACAGCCTTATCACAAAAATTGAATTCAAGAAAAGTAGAAATCTTTCATTGAGTTTTGCTAATAATCAATTAACCGAAATTACAAGCAACGAAATTATTATTGGCTCTGGATACAGGATTAAAGATGTTACTTTCGACATAAGATCGGGGGGGAGAAAAAGAACTTTGAAAAGCGACTTAAGCCTTAAAGCTGACCTTTCAATTAGAACTAATAAAACTGTTCTCAGAAAACTTGTAGAAAATATTGACCAGATTTCTGCCGGTCAAACTATGATTGCTATTAATATTTCAGCCGATTATAATATAAGCACACGCTTTACTGTCAGAGCCTTCTTCGATAAAAATATTACTAACCCGTTTGTATCGTCCCAGTTTCCTAACTCCAATACTAACGCAGGTATTAGCCTGAGATTTACATTAGCTCAATAACAAATTTTTACTTCATTTTTTTTAAGCCCCTGCCAAATTTATAAAAGGAACGCTTGGGGCTTGATCTAAATACTCCCTGACTTACTGATTTTACCTCTTCAATTGTATAAAAAGAATTAGGGTTATATTCATTTATAATAGATATAAGATGTTTTGCATCTTTTCGCTTAATTATCGAAAAAATCATCTTAACCTTACCCATACTACCACTAGCATCAACTGAAGTAAAACCGAAATTACTTTCTTTTAATTTTTCAATTAGCGCAGTATTTTCACTACGTGGAATTATTCTGATAACTACAGTTCCAATTGAAATTTTTTCTTCGAGCCATATACCAACATAATTCCCAACTGCGAAACCAATACCATAAGCGATAAAGCATGCTATATTATCAAGATTTTTTATTATTTGACTAATAGCTATAAGCCAGATTATTGATTCAAAAAAACCTAGTAAAGGAGCTAAAAACTTAAACCCTTTTGATACAAAAATCAATCTCAATGTCCCCACTGTTTGATCAATAATTCTCGCTATAAATATCATTACTGGTAATACAAACCATAAAAAAATATGGTTGTCAATCCCAAAAAAATTTAATGTCTCCATTGTTATTATGTTTTTATTAATTGCCTAATAATTTGCTTCTAATTTTTATTATTAAAATATTAGCAATAGCAAACCATTGATTATCAACTACATATATTTAATATTTTGCAGAAACAAAAGTATTAAATTTTAGTGAATTTTAAAAAAAATATTAACTTTGAATTTTTAAAAAATAATAAAACGAGAATTATTGTTAAATCATCTTAAAAATAACAAAAAACAAATTGTAATTTCATATATCTTCGTTAAATCAATCATATAATATTATGAAAACAAATTTTCTTACATTTAATTTTAAAAAAATACTGTTTTTAACAGTTTTCTTTATTTTTACTGTACTGTCATCATATTCGCAGAACACAGGTACAATAAGCGGAAAAATCAGTGATATTACTGATAGCAATCCCATAAATGATGTTAATATTGTCTTAAAACCGGGCACTTTAGGTGGTATTACAAATACTGAAGGTTTATATAAAATTGAAGGCATTAAACCTGGTATTTATTCGATTAAAATAACACATTTAAACTATAAAAGCATTGAGCAGGAGGTTGAAATTGTATCTAATAAAAGTTCTACTTATAATTTCAAACTCGAACCTATCTCAAAAATGCTGAGTCCTGTAATTATTGAAGGTGAAAGAGAAAAGAAACAACCTTTTGCTATAAACAGAATTGATTCAAAGCAATTTGAAGAAACAGCAGTACGTGATATTGGCGATTATTTGAGAAGTATCCCTAATGTAGCTGCTATAAGAAAAGGCGGTGCGAGTTTAGATCCTGTAATAAGAGGTTTTAAATTTAGTCAGTTGAATATTCAACTTGACCACGGAATGAAAATTGAGGGAGGTTGCCCTAACCGTATGGACCCGACTGCCTCTCACGTTGAACCTGAAGATATTGATAATATTGAAGTTTTTAAGGGACCTTACGCATTGAAATACGGACCTTCGTTAGGAGGGGTAGTAAATATAAATACAATAAAACCAATTCCTTACAATAAATTTCAGATACATGTAAAAGCATTAAGAGGTTACGAAAGTAACTGGAATGGCAATAAAGAATATTTGCGTATTAATGGTGGCGATAAAAGAATATTTTTTGATTTGTCGGGTACACGAAAAAATTACGGTGATTATGAAGATGGCGATGGTAATAAAGTTTTTTCATCATTTAATCGATATAGTTATAAAGCTCAGCTTAGTTTTATACCTATTGAAAACCATTTAATAAATTTATCTTATGGTGAGTACCATGCTAAAGATGTCAAATATCCAGCTTTGCAAATGGACGAAAGAGAAGACAATACTCAATTGATGTCGCTTGATTATAAAGTTATTAATTTGACTAAAAATTTTAAAAATCTAAAACTAAAAATTTATCGCTCAAGTGTAGAGCATTTAATGGACAATTATGAAAGAAGTATATCAGATACAGTTGCAACTTATGTTCTGGTTGACCCTATTAATATAGGGGGCAGACTTGAGGGATTGCTTTCATTTAATAAACATAATTTTATTGTAGGTGCTGATTATGAAAATGTTGTTAAAGATGGAACACGTACCAAAAATATGATTGGTATGATGCCAAATACAAGTGGCTCTTACAATATTAAAGTAGAAAAATTATGGAGTAACGCACAAATAAATAATTTAGGAATTTTTAGTGAATATAATTCTGTTTACGGAGCTTACGAATTAATGGGTGTTGCAAGAATTGATTTTAACAGTGCTACTTCGGATGACATTATTGTTAAAAATCCTGGTGGTGCAAATATTTATCACTATGGTTCTGATTCAACTGCTTCTGATTATGTAAATATTAGCGGAGCTGTTGGTATTACCAGAAACATTAATGAGGATTTTTCTGTTAGCCTTGCATTGGGACGCGGTGTCCGCAACCCCGATATGCTTGAACGCTACATAATGTTGTTGCCTGTTGGTTACGATAATTTTGATTATGTCGGCAATCCACAACTAAAACCTGAAGTTAATAACGAAATTGACCTTACTGTTAAATATAACAATAAAAAGTATGGCGATGTTGAATTTAATGCCTTTTATGCTTATGTAACAGATTTTATAATGGGCGAAAGAATTCCTAAATCAGTTCAAAAACCTTTAACTGCAAATGTTTTAGCAGTTAAGAAGTTTGTTAATACTGAAGATGTTACATTAAAAGGATTTGAATTTGCCTGGGCTTCACCTAAAGAGCATAAATTAACTGCTTCGTTATCAGTAGCTTATACTATGGCTACAATCAGTAAAATTCTCAAACACATTACTGATTCTACAGGGGCTAATATAATTGGCGATAAATTATTAACTAATGATCCCGTTTCAGAAATTCCTCCTTTAGAAGCTAATGTTGCTCTTAATTATAAATTCTTTAAAGATAAATTTAACGCTCATGGTGGATTAAGACTTGTTTCGTCTCAGAAAAAAGTTTCTGAAGCAATGTATGAGCCTGAAACTGACGGTTTTATGCTTGCAAACTTATCATTAACTTATTATCATAATAGATATTTATCAGCCACAGCAGGAGTTAATAATTTATTTGATAAGGCTTATTATGAACATCTTAACAGAAGAATTGTCGGAAGTCGCACTGCTCGTTTATACGAACCAGGCAGAGTTTTTTACATTAATTTAATTGTTAACATTTAAAATTAATAAAGTCATGAAAAATATTATAATCAGCTTTATATTACTTTCATTATTTTTTGTTTCGTGCGAACATGAAAGAGAAAGTGTAAAAGTAACTTATTTAGTAACTAATAGCAATAATGGATTTGCAGTTAGTTATCAGGGCGAAAATGGTGAAGTTATCAAAAAAAATATTACTACACAAAGCAAAGATGAAGAATGGAAAGTTAACTTTTCATTTAAACAAGGCGATATAGTATATTTGTCAGTTTTAGATACTGAAGCTAATTCTTATGTAAAAGCTATGGTTATTGTTGATGGCAAAGTGTTTAAACAATCGTCACGTACAAACGATACAACTATGCCAATAGTGGTATCGGGTACAATACCTTTTTAAAATTGTTAATAAATTTATTATTTTTGTTTTTTCATTTTTTATAATTTTGCAAAATAATGTTATTACGATGGAAATAATAGGAAAATTTGTACAAAAGTTACAGACTATAACAGGTGAAGGACGAAATGGTCCTTGGACAAAAGGCTCGTTTGTTATAGAAACAATGGAACAATTCCCTAAAAAAGTGTGCTTTATGGCTTGGAACGATAAGGCAACCCTTATCGACAGTATTAAAGAAAATGAAAAGATAAAAGTATTTTTTGATGTTGAATCGCGTGAATTTAACGGCAAGTGGTACACCGATCTTAAAATGTGGAAAATTGATAAACAATCAGAAACAGCTAATAATACATCTGCTAACGAACAAGGGAATGATGAATTACCACAAGAAACAGCTCCTGTTTTTGGAGAACCTTCAGCGCCCGGCGAAGTTACTGACGATCTGCCTTTTTAATATTTCTGTTATAATATAGCTACTACCGAGCTATTGAAATAATCATGTTAAAAATCTGCGAAAATTCATTGCATCAGCCTTATCTTTGTTCTATTAAACACAATTAATATTGTATTTATCTAAATTAAATAATCGTTAATCTTTGTTTTTTAATTCGTAAATCTAAAATTATTTTTATGAATTTAATTTTTCAATAATTTCCTCAATGCTTAATTTAATTTCAGTACCGTCGAGCATATTTTTTAATATTACTCTACCTTCTTTTTCTACTATTTCATTTTCGCCTGCAATAATAACATAAGGAATATTACGGGCATTGGCGTACGACATTTGTTTTTTAATTTTTACATTATCGGGATAAATTTCGGCTGTTATGTTATTTTTTCTCAACTGTTCCAAGCATTTTAAACAAAACTTTTCTTCTTTTCTTCCAAAATTGACAAACATAACTTTTGTCGAGCAATTTAATTCTTCTGGCATAAGTTTTAACTCGTTCATAACATCTGCAATGCGGTCGGCACCAAACGAGATACCTATGCCTGAAATTCCCGGTAGCCCAAAAATTCCAGTCAAATTATCATATCTTCCTCCACCGCAAATACTTCCAATTTTTACATCCTGTGCTTTAATTTCAATAATAGTTCCTGTGTAATAGTTTAATCCACGCGCAAGGCTAAGGTCAATAAAAATATTATTATTAATAAATTTAGTATTATTAATATATTCAAAAATGCACTCTAATTCTTCAATACCTTTAAGTGCTTCGGGATATGATTGGAAAATTTCTTTCAAATTATTCAGCTTACTAGTATTATTGCCTTGTAATGTAATAATGCTTTTAATTTTATTTATCGCATTATCGTTAATACCTTTTGATTTTAACTCATCCATAGCCTTTTCAATGCCAATTTTATCGGCTTTATCAATTGCAACTGTAATATCAGTCAGCATTTCTGGTATACCCGATATTTCGGCTAATCCCGACAAAATTTTTCTATTGTTAAGCATTATAGTTATTTTAATACCTAAGTTTCCAAAAATTTCGTCTGACATCTGAAGCATTTCAAACTCGTTGATTAAAGAATTACTTCCTATAATATCGGCATCGCATTGGTAAAACTCTCTGTACCTGCCTTTCTGCGGTCTGTCGGCTCTCCAAACTGGCTGTATTTGAAAGCGTTTAAAAGGAAAAGTAATATCGTTGCGATGTTGTACAACATAACGGGCAAAAGGAACTGTTAAATCGTATTTTAAGCCTTTTTCGCAAATTAAACTAGCTAATTCTTTTGAAGTATAGCTTTTGTTTTCATTTTCAACTTCGCTCAAAAAATCGCCAGAATTAAGCACTCTGAATAATAGTTTGTCGCCTTCGTCGCCATATTTCCCAAGTAAAGTGCTTAGCAATTCCATTGCTGGGGTTTCTATTTGCCTAAAGCCATATTTCTCGAATACTGTTTTAATAGTATCGAAAATATAATTGCGCTGTTCCATTTCGGAGGGACTAAAGTCTCTCATCCCTTTAGGTAATGTTATCTTTGATGAAGCCATATTTTTATGAAATAATTTAAATATACTAAAAATTACAAAAATACAGTTTTATTGCCTAAATGCTAAATATTATGTTTAAATGACAAATATTTAACCCAACTAATTACTGTACCTTAGCTTTATTGTTTTATTTATTAATTTTGTCAAAATATATTCTTTTAATAATATTAAAAAATTTGCTTTATGATAAAATTAAGCGTAAATATCAATAAAATTGCAACTCTTCGCAATGCAAGAGGTGGCAATATTCCCGATGTGGTTAAAACAGCCTTAGAAATTGAATCTTTTGGAGCTGACGGAATTACAGTTCATCCTCGCCCCGACGAACGTCATATTAGATATCAAGATGTTAAAGATTTAAAAAAATCTATTAAGACCGAATTTAATATTGAAGGCTATCCTAATGATAATTTCATAAAGTTAGTTTTATCGGTTAAACCAGCTCAAGTTACTTTAGTCCCTGACCCACCTGATGTTCTTACATCAAATGCAGGTTGGGACACTATTAAACACAACTCTTTTTTAAAAGATATTATTCAAACTTTTCAGGAAGCAGGCATCAGAACTTCAATATTTGTAGATGCTAATCCTATAATGGCTGAAAACGCAGCTAAAACTGGCACCAATCGCGTTGAGCTTTATACCGAAAGCTACGCAAGTAATTACTTGAAAAATAAAGAATTAGCTATTAAACCATTTGTTGAAACTGCTAAAACTGCTTTAGAATACGGGCTTGAACTAAACGCAGGACACGACCTTAATCTTCTTAATCTTAAATATTTTGCTCAATGTATCCCTGAATTAAAAGAAGTTTCTATTGGGCATGCTTTAATTTGTGATGCTTTATATTATGGGCTCGATAATGTTGTTAAAATGTATCGCAATTGTTTAAAAATCTAAGTAATATAATTATATCTAAAAATGCAATTATTTAGTCGACATTTAGGCGAGGGTGAGCCGTTAATTATTCTTCACGGACTTTTTGGTATGTCGGATAACTGGCTGAATATTGCAAAGAAATTATCTGATAAATATTCTGTTTTTCTGCCCGATATAAGAAATCACGGTCAGTCGCCTCACAGCAATATTATCAATTATTCTGTTATGGCTGGTGATATTAATGAATTTGTTATAAATAATAATATTGAAAATCCAGTAATTATTGGACATTCAATGGGTGGCAAAGTTGCTATGCAATATGCTCTTAATCACAAAAATAATATTAAAACCCTTATTATTGTCGATATAGCACCGTCAATATACGACAAACGATATTCACATATCAATATGTTGCAGGCTATGCTTTCTGTAAAACCTTCAGAATATAGTAAATATAGCGATGTTGAAGACATACTTAAAAATACAATTAAATCAAAACAATTATTGAGTTCTATCCTTAAAAATCTGAAAAGAGATAATAATGGAAAATTAATTTGGAAATTAAATGTTGAAGCTATATATAACAGTTATAATAATCTTGGCGAAGCTATTATTTCTGATAATATTTTTACTACCAAAACTTTATTTATTAAAGCTGAAAATTCAGAATATCTAAAACCTGAACAATATCAAGATATTTATAAATTATTTCCCAATGCTGCAATTAAGATTATGCCAGAAGTAAGTCATTGGTTACATGCCGAAAATCCTGAATTGTTTGTTAAAATTGTGTTGGATTTTTTGAAATTAGGGAGCAATTAAATGATACTAATTTTTATTTACGTCGAATTAAAAGTTGCAATGCTTAACTCATTTTAAAAAAGTGAAAGAGAATTGGTTAATAGAACAAATGCTTTTGGTTTAATGGCTAAAATTAGACGATATGGTGAAACATTATATATTATTTTTAATTTAATCTAAATTTTTAATGAATAAGAATGTTATTTTCAAGGATTTAGGCTTAATAAATTTTACTGAAGCTTTTGCATATCAAGAAAAAATATTTATTAAAAAAGTTGAAGCAAAAAGTTCAGTAAGTAACAATGATGATGAAAAGCATGAAGAGGTGGCTGACTATCTGTTATTTTGCGAACATCCTCATGTGTTTACTTTAGGGAAAAGTGGCTCTGAAGAAAATTTACTTGTAAATACTATTGCCTTAAAAAACAAGAAAGCTGAATTTTTTAAAACCAACAGAGGCGGCGATATAACATACCACGGGCCTGGACAAATAGTTGGCTATCCTATTTTAAATCTTGAAAATTATGTTAGCGGAACAAAACAATATATATATATGTTAGAACAATCAATAATTGATTGTTTAAAAATATATGATATTATAGGCGAAAGGTTAGACGGTGCAACAGGAGTGTGGATTGATGTTAACAAACAAAATAAAACAAGAAAAATTTGTGCAATAGGAGTCAGAACTAGCCGCTGGGTGGCTATGCACGGTTTTGCTTTTAATGTTAATACCGATTTGGAGTATTTTAATATGATAAATCCTTGCGGATATACTGATAAAGCTGTAACATCGCTTGAAAAAGAGTTGGGCTATAAACTTAATATTGAACAGGTAAAACAGAATTTGCTTAAATGTATTGTAAATTGCTTTAAAATGAAAATATTATTCTTTTAATAGGATAATCATATTAATTTTGTAAAAAATATTGAAATGGAAAATGAATTCGATAATATTATAAATGTTATTAGCAGTAAGGGTTTAGAAATACTTAGCAATTCTGCTTCAAAAGGTCATACTGTTATGCCTTCGGTTCAAAACTTAAATGAAATAGTAGAGCTATCAAGAAAAATTTTTTTCCCAGGTTATTTCGATCCCTGCCCTTTTAGCAAAAACACATTAAAGTATTATATTGGTTCAAAAATCAGTATTATAAATAATCTTTTAACAGCCGAAATAAAGAAAGTTTTCCGTGTATCTAACAATAATGGCGACAAAACATTTACTCCAATAGAAAAAGCAAATGAATTAGCCGAAAAATTCATAAAAAAACTGCCCGAACTAAGAGATATACTTATGACAGATGTTGAAGCAATATATAATGGCGATCCGGCAGTTGATGATATTTCTGAAATAATATATTGTTATCCGGGAATAAGAGCAATCACTAATTACAGAATAGCTCATGAACTTGCAAAATTAGATATACCATTAATACCAAGGATAATAACTGAGCATGCACATTCTGAAACTGGTATAGACATACATCCTGAGGCAACAATAGGGAATTATTTTGCCATAGACCACGGTACTGGCATTGTAATAGGAGCTACTTGTGTAATCGGAAATAATGTAAAAATATATCAGGGAGTAACACTTGGAGCCAAAAGTTTTACCCTCGACGAAAAAGGGCATCCAATAAAAGGAATACCGCGACATCCTATAGTTGAAGATAATGTTGTTATTTATTCAGGAGCTACAATATTAGGCAGAATTACTATTGGCAAAAATTCGGTTGTTGGAGGTAATGTATGGATTACCGACAATATACCACCTGATTCTAAAATTGTATTAAACAAACCACTATAATTTTTATATATAAATAACACGCGTGAAGAAAATATCAGCTCTTATTTTGAAAATGTTGGGATGGAAAATATCAGGTAATGTAAATTCTGACATTAATAAATATGTTATGATAATTGCACCTCATACAAGTTTCTGGGATTTTTTAATAGGTCGCCTTGCGTTTAATGTTTTAGGAATTAAAGTTAAATTTTTAATTAAAAAAGAATTTTTCGTATTCCCAATTAATTTGATGTTAAAAGCATTGGGTGGTGTGCCTGTTAACAGAGGCAAAAGCTTTAATTTAGTAAATCAGGTAAGTAAGATGTTTTCAGAAAACAAAAGACTCGCAGTTGCAATAACACCCGAAGGTACAAGAAAACTTAATCATAATTGGAAAAAGGGGTTTTATCTCATTGCATTAAAATCAAAAGTACCAATAGTGCTTGGTTACCTTGATTATAAAGAAAAAACAGCAGGTATAGGCGAAATGTTTTATCCTAGTGGTGATTATGAAAAAGATTTTAAAATGCTTGAAAACTTCTACAAAAGCAGATCAGCTAAATATCCCGAAAATTTCAATTTAAGCAATTAGTTCTTTAATAACGAGTATACTCAGTTCTTCTTGTCCTGTATTAACCCATTCTCTTATATTATTAGGCTCAATATGTATACAATCGCCTTGTATTATTTGAAAAATGTCATCATTTATTTTTAATAAGCCCACGCCTTTAACAATAAAAAAAGTTACAGCGAACAGATTGTCGTGCTGCGGGAGGATTTCGTCCTTTTGCAATGTTAATAATATAAGTTCATTTTTAGCACCTTTATACATTAACCTTGCATCTAAATTAAGAGGCAATTTTTCGGCTGTATTTTTATTTATTATAAGCATTAATTTATAAATTAAAACTCAATTAATTTCCTGTCTAATACTTTCCATAACCTGATTCAACGCTACATTCACTTTATCGGCAATTATTTTAATTTCATCTATATTTGAACTCTGTTTAGATAACATTTCAATTGCAACAATGTCGTCTTTAACACTATTTATTCCATAATTACTCATACTGTATTTCATTTTATGAGCAACTGCTGCAATAGCCTTATAATCAGAATCGTTAATTGCATTATTGAGTTCAACAAGGTTAATAGGAGTAAATTCTAAAAATATTCTTATCATTTCAGAAATAGCTTCCTTGTCGTTTTGAAAATCCTTTTTTAAATTTGTTAAATCGTATAATTTTGAAGACATTTTTTTGCGAAATTATAAAATATATTTTAAACAATCAAGTACCAAAAAACTCAATTAAATATTTATTTGAAGCATTATTTTAAAATACATTTTTTAAAAAAATCACGATTTAGCGATTATAAATTAAGATTAATAATATTTATATATCTATTAAATTACTAAGTTTTTGTTCAGCCAAATAATATTTAATTTCATGAGTTAATTTTTGAACAATTCCCCCCATAATACATTTCTTGAAAGGACATACGGAGCGATTTAGCGGGCATCCCTCAGAGGTAATTTTCCCTTCAATACATTCATAAATATCTAATAAAGTGATATTTTCAGGTGGTTTATTAAGAATAAAACCACCTGTAGGTCCACGCGTTGAGCTAACAATATCGTGTTTAACCAAAATTTGCATAACCTTAGCAAGGTGATTTTTTGATGCATCAGTTTGCTCAGCTATTGCATTTACTGTAATAGGTTTTTTAGATGAAGCAATAATAACAACGGCATGAATAGCGATAGAAGAAGCTTCTGAAAATGACACAATTTTACTCATTTCAACAATTACATTTCTTCCATGAGTTCGTCAGTAATTTCGAGGTTATGAAAAACATTTTGCACATCGTCATCTTCTTCGAACCAATCGATAAGTTTAAGAATTTTAAGGGCAGTTTCTTTATCAAGTGTAACCTTATCTTTAGCAATTCTTTGCAGTGATGCACTTTCTGGTTCAATTTGCATTTCTTCAAGTTTCTTCATCATTGAGCCAAAGTACTCCATCTCGGTTATTACAGTAAAAAAATCGTCTTCAAGAATAATATCTTCGGCACCAGCATCAATAATTTCCATTTCAAACTCATCTTGATTCAGATTACCTTTAGGAATAACAAAAACACCTTTACGGTCAAAGAGGAAGCTAAGAGAACCGTTGGTTCCGAGACTACCACCGCTTTTATTAAAATAAGCCCTGATATTAGAAACTGTTCTTTGAATATTATCGGTTGTACATTCTAAAAAGACAGCAATACCGTGAGGAGCATAACCTTCGTAAGTAACTTCCATAAAGTTGGCAGCATCTTTATCGCCGGCTTTATTAATAGCTCTGGCGATATTATCCTTAGGCATGTTAGCACCTTTAGCATTAGCTATAGCTAACCTAAGGCGAGGGTTCCCATCAGGGTCTGGACCGCTTTCTCTAACAGCAATAGAAATTTCTTTGATAATTCTTGAAAAAATTTTGGAGCGTTTAGCATCTAAAGCACCTTTTTTCCTTTTAATAGTTGACCATTTATTATGTCCTGACATAAAAATCTTATTAAAGTTTTATTAAATAAAAAACGATTGTAAAATTAGGTAAAAAATTAAGAAAAATAAAATTATTTTATTCTGATATATTATAAATTTTTGTTTTTTTTAAAATACTGATAA
>CAZDEU010000003.1:0-19367 GCA_964504265.1 uncultured Bacteroidales bacterium | reverse complement strand
AAATTATTTTATTCTGATATATTATAAATTTTTGTTTTTTTTAAAATACTGATAAAATTTTAACAAACAATTAATCAAATATAATTATATAATCAATATTTCTTATAACATATTAAAAAAAATATTATTAAAAAAAAATATTGGAAATGAACAAAAATATATTACTTTTGTAATCAATTACTAACTAAACATTATAATTATGAAAGCATTAAAAACTATGATTTTAGCTGCTTTAATTGCAGCAGGTGCATGGATGCTACAAGGTTGTGGCGCTTTTATTCCAACGCCAATGGGAGCTGCAGGGCTTTACACCAGCATTTCTTGTCCTTCTGAAGCATTAGCTCTTGAGTGTAATGCTAATGTAGCACAAACTAAAACTGGAACTGCTTCTGCTACTAACATTTTAGGGATTATAAGCACAGGCGACTATAGTATTATGGCAGCTATGCGTAATGGAAACATTAAAAAAGTTCATCACGTTGACGTAAAAATCGAAAACGTATTGGGCTTGTTTGCTACCAAAACTCTAATAGTTTACGGAGAGTAGCATATTTTTTTTAATTATTTTAAGGGAGTAACATTATTGTTACTCCCTTATTTTATTTTAAATATATAAAATATTACATATATGCGTTATAAAAATATAATTATAGTTGCATTATTATTAATTATTATTGCCGTATTATGGATTATTAATATTAATAAATTACAAAAGGGTAATGAATTATTCGATAATGCTGGTAATATACGAATTGGCGAAGACGAATGTTTTAGTTTAACAGATAATGAAAATTTAATTGATCTTAAAAGTAAAGATACTACCATTACTAATTATATAAATAAGAACTACTGGTACTTATACACTAGAGAAAGCGACCAAGTGCTTAATAATATTATTAAAGGTAAAAATGACTTTTTTATATGGCTGTCGTTTGCAACCCCAGGCGAATTTGCACGAAAACAAAATGCTGACACTACAATGAAAACTATTAAATATAAAGATTTTATTTTTAATAAAAGAAGATTCAATGCGTTTTTTATGCAACGAAAAAACATATATATTAATAGAACATTATTTGTTTCATCTGGTGGAAATTTAATTGTTATTGATAATCCAGGATTTGATTCGCTTAATATTTTCAATTTATATAAAGATACTACATACATCACTAAAAGATTATGTAATAATTAGAGTTTACTAATAAGTAACTCAAATTTTTAAAATCATTTTATTTCTTTTTAACAATAAAAAAGGATATACTTATGTTTTGTTTTTAACAAAATCAATTTAATTTGAATATTTTAGTTTTTTAAATCAAGATTATGATACAATACGAGAAAGGTACATTAAAAAACGGATTGACAATAATAACTAACCGAGACACATCAACCTCAATAGCTGCTGTAAATGTTTTATATAAAGTTGGATCCAGAGATGAAAACCCCAACAAAACCGGTTTTGCACATCTTTTTGAACATCTTATGTTTGGAGGTTCTATAAATATTCCTGTTTACGATGAGCCACTCGAAAGAGCAGGTGGCGAAAATAATGCTTTTACCAACAACGACATAACAAATTATTACTTAACTATTCCTGTTCAGAATTTGGAAACTGCATTCTGGCTTGAATCGGACAGAATGTTAAGCCTCGATTTTTCTGAAAAAGCTTTAGAGGTTCAAAAAAAAGTTGTAGTTGAAGAATTTCGCCAACGTTATCTTAATCAGCCCTATGGCGATGCGTGGTTACATCTTCGCCCGCTGGCTTATAAGGTTCACCCTTATCAGTGGCCTACTATAGGCAAAGATATTTCGCACATCGAAAACGCTACCCTTGATGATGTAAAATCATTTTTCAAAAAATTTTATAATCCAGCTAATGCAGTATTAGTTGTTGCTGGCAATATTAATCATAATAATATAATGAAGCTTGCCGAAAAATGGTTTGGCGATATTGAAACTGGCAACGTAAATAACTTTATTTACCCCGAAGAACCTAAACAAAAAGACGAAAGGCAGCTTGTATTAAAAAGAAATGTACCTCAAAAAATGATTTACAAAACTTGGAGAATGTGTTCGCGAACTGATAATAATTATTATGCAAGCGATTTATTGTCAGATGTTTTATCAGCAGGCAACTCATCTCGTCTTTATGAAGAATTAGTAAAAAAACAACAAATTTTTACTGAAATAAATGCTTATATAACAGGCGATGCAGGCGAAGGCTTGTTTGTAGTTGCTGGAAGAATAAATAAGGATATTGAATTTGAAACAGCCGAGAACTCATTTATGACTATGCTAAAACAATTGTGTGATAAAAAAATAAGTGAAAGAGAATTAAGTAAAGTTAAAAACAGAGCAGAAACTATACATAGTTTTTCAGGTATTTCGGTGCTAAGTAAAGCTATGGCTTTGGCTTATGCTGAATTTTTAGGTGATATTTCTTTTGTAAATAAGGATATTGAAAATTATCGAAATGTTAATGCCAACGCTATAAAAAATGTTGCCAACGCTATTTTTAATAAGCAAAAAAGCTGTACATTATATTATGAACCGAGCAAGTTTTAAAAATAATACAAGGAGATTAATAATAGCATGCAAACATTCTATATGATACCTTTAAAATCAATATATTAATCATATTAGCAAAATTAATTAAACAACATAAGCTGCAACTTTAATTTCATTACAAAAGTCTTAATAACTATGGAACCCAAAATAAGAAGAAATATAGCTCCCGAATTTAAGCAAATTGAAAATATTGGAATTACAAAACCCGAAAAAATTCTGTTAGACAATGGTATGCCAGTGTATTTAATAAATTCGGGAAGTGAAGAGATAATTTCGTTTGAATTAATTTTTGATGCAGGCTCTTGGTATGAGGACGTTCCTTTAGTTTCAGCATTTACAAATAAAATAATGACAGAGGGTGGCACTAAACAGTATACAGCCTTTGACATCTCAGAAAAATTTGAATATTTTGGTGCAAGCCTTGATTCTAATGCAAGCAAAGATACTGCTTCAATTATTTTGTCGTCATTAAATAAATATTCAGAGCAATTAATTCCGCTTTTAAGTTCAATAATTTATGAACCTTCATTTTCAGAAAATGAAATAGAAATACACGTTAATAATGCAAAACATGAACATATAATAAATCTTGAAAAGCCAAATTATATAGCAACAAAAAAAATATTAGAATTAATATATGGCGACAAAAATCCTTACGGATACTTTGAAAAACAAGATAATTTCGACAAAATTAATTCGTTGTTATTAAAAGAATTTCATGAAAATCATTATTTAAATAATAGTTTTTCGATTATAGCCTGCGGTAAAATTCCATCAAACTTTATAGCTACAATAAACAAGTATTTTGGACAAAATAAAGTTAAATCGAATAATGAAAACTATAATAAATATTCTTTTGAGTATAATAATATTGCAGAAGAAGTAATAAACAAAGAGGGAGCTGTACAAGATTCATTACGATTAGGTAAATTAATTAGTACAAATTCAGAAAGGCATAAATTAAAAGTATTATCAACTATTTTAGGTGGTTATTTCGGTTCGCGGCTTATGAAAAACATAAGAGAAGAAAAAGGACTTACTTATGGCATCTACTCATTAATTCAGAATTTGCGGAATGTTTCAGCACTTATTATTATTGCTGAAACTTTAAAAGGCAAAGGACAATTAACAGCGGAAGAAGTATACAAAGAATTTGAAATCTTAAAAGCTGAAAATGTTAAAGAAGAAGAGTTAAATCTCGTAAAAAATTATCTTTTAGGTGAATTACAAAGGAGTTTTGACGGACCTTTGGCAAGTGCCGAAATGTATAAATTTTTGATTAAAAATTGTTTAGATGAAAATTTTTATAATGATTATTTTAAAACAATTTTAAATATTAATGCTGAGGAAATTCAAGAGCTTGCAAACCAATATTTAAAAAATGATTCATTTTCAAGACTTATTGTAACTGAATAATAACATATTATGAATAATTAATTAAAAATAAATTATTAGTATTTTTGTTATAGTAAAACATTATTTCTTTATGATTAAGAAATCTATTCTAATAATAATAACACTTTTAAGCATTACTTATTCTGTAAATGCAACGCATTATATGGGAGGGGAAATAACTTGGGAGTGCTTATCGAATGGCAGATATAGATTTATAATGAAATTATACAGAGAATGTGCAGGAATTAATTTCAATTCTGTTGAAGTAATGGGTGTAGCTAATTATCCTGGTATTACAAGTATTGATATGCACAGAATATCGCAAACAGATATTTCGCCTGTATGTAATCCTAATCCGTCTTTACCTCATATTACATGTGCCAGTGCTTATGTGTCGAATATGGGAGCAGTTGAAGAACATGTTTATACTTCCGATTTATCGTATCCTAATGGTGTACAACTTATTGGTGTACCTCCTCCACAGGGCTGGGTGTTTTATCATACCGATTGTTGCAGAAACCCATGCACAAATATTATGAACGCACCTACATTAGACTGGTTTTTGAGAGCAATTATGTATTCCTATAACAATCAACCTGCTGACCCCTGTTTTGACAATAGTCCAAAATTTGCAGAACGCCCCTCAACTGTAATTTGTACAGGCTATCCATTTAAATACAATCATAATGCGTGGGACCCTGATTTAGACTCACTAACTTTTGAATGGGGATCTCCTTTAATAACAATAAATCAGCCAATTAACTCCTACGCACCGGGTTATAGCTATAATTCGCCTTTGCCAGGTCCAACACATTCTCCTAATAATATTGCAGCTACAGTTGATATAAATACAGGAGAAACTGCTTTTACATCTTTTACACAAGGGGCTTATGTAACAGTAACAAAAGTAACATCATACAAATGTGGAGTAAAGGTTTCAGAAATATTCAGAGAGATGCAGATAGTGCTAATTGCTTGCGGCAACAATGATCCGCCTGTTGTTACAGCACCCTTTACCGATCCTGCAACAGGTCTAAATACATCATACATTGATACAGTTTGGGCAGGCGAATTTGTTAATTTTTCGCTAGGTGCAAGCGATTTAGATTTACTACCTGATGGCTCACAGCAAACACTAACTATTTCAGCTTCTGGTTCACAATTTGGAACAGCTTTTTCAAGTACAACTAATGGCTGTCTTAATCCACCCTGCGCTACACTTAACCCACCGCCTCCGGCAACTGGTATAAATAATGTTAATACAAGTTTTAACTGGCAAACAACTTGCTCTCATATTAATACTAATACAGGTTGTGGAGTTACATCAAATGTTTATAACTTTATTGTTAAAACCAATGATGACTTTTGCCCTGCACCTGCTATATCATGGCAAACTATTACTATTGTTGTTATGTCGCCACCTATTTTGTTAGCGCCCGATATCAGATGCTTAACAGTAAATACTGATGGAAGTGTTTCTCTTAACTGGATTCCACCTGATACAGGTACTTTTTCAACCTTCAACAGTTATCAAATTTTTTTCTCAAATAATCCAACAGGACCTTTTACATTAGTTGATAGCATATTTAATTATAATACAAGTTCATATACTCATACTGGAGTTAATGCCAATAATCAGTCGTATTATTATTATATGACAACACGTTCGGGTTGTAGTGGATTAGTATATTCAGCACCAAGTAAAACTGCAAGAACAATATTTTTAAATGTTAGCAATACTGGCATAGGAACTGCAAATTTGTCGTGGAATCCAGCGTTTTCTCCTACTAACCCTTCTTTATCAAATTATTATAATATTTATAGAGAGTTTCCGACAGGGAATTGGGTAATGATAGACTCTTCGCAATTGCTTACTTATCAGGACATTATAACTTTTTGTAATACATTAATTAACTATAAAATAGGAATATACGATTCGTCAGGTTGTACTTCCTTTTCAAATATTGATGGTGATATTTTTCAGGACATTAATTCCCCTTCGGTACCTTTTATAGATTCAGTTAGTGTTGACCATAATACAGGGCAAAGTATAATTGGCTGGGAGCAAAGCACTTCGGATGACACCGAAGGCTACATTGTTTATCAGTATATTGCAGGTATATGGACCCCAATAGATACAGTTTGGGGAATTAATAACAATTTTTACAGCAACCCTATGTCGGACCCCGCAAGTGGCTACGAGTCGTATCGTATTGCAGCTTTCGACAGTTGTTTTAACACCAGCCCTTTAGGTATAGATTTAAATACAATACACCTCAATATTACATTTGATGCCTGTCAAAGCAATATTATATTAAACTGGACACCATATATTAATGCCGACCCTGCTTTAGGTGGTTATAGAATATGGTGTAGCAGTGATAGTTCACAGTTTTTTTTGTTAGACACAGTTACTTCCACTACAAACGCTTTTATACATACTAACCTTGTAAATAACTCGACATATTGTTATTTTGTTCAGACTTATGATAATATATCTGGAGGTAAATTATTCACTTCATCATCAAACATTGAATGCATAAAGGCTACTATGCCTAAACAACCGCAATTTATTTATTTAAAAGTTGCAAGTGTTGAGCAATCGAATGCAATAGCTGATGGACGTGTTAGGATTGAATGTATTACTGATACATCAGCTTATGCAAGTGGTTATATTTTTGAAAGAGCTGTTGATGCAAATGGAAGTTTTTTAAAAATAGGCAGTTTACTATCATCAAATCAAGCATTAAGAACTTTTTATGATAATAGTGCTAAAATTAAGGAAAGAAGTTATTATTACAGAGTAAAAGTAATTGACAGTTGTGGCAATGTGGCTTTAATTTCTGATACATCACGAACAATTTTTCTTGCAGTTAAAGCAAATGACGATTTTACTAATACATTATACTGGAATCATTATTCAGGTTGGGAAAAACCTCCAACTTCCTACAACGTTTACAGAATATATAATGAAGTTTTAGAGCCTGTTTTAAGTAATGTTCCTTTCGGTATAAATACTTATACTGATGATGTATCATTTTATACATCGCAGGAAGGCAAATTTTCATATTTTGTTGTTGCTTTAAAAGACACCACAACATATATGTATTATTTTCCTGATTCGAGCTTTTCAAATATAGCTTTAGCGTTACAAGATCCAAAATTATTTGTACCTAATGCTTTTTGCCCGGCAGGCGAAAATACTATTTTTAAACCTGTAGGCGTATTTATTGAACATAGCGATTATACTATGGAAATATATAACAGATGGGGGCAATCAATATTTATTTCAAATAACATAAACAGAGGCTGGAATGGAAAATACAAAGGTGAATTATGTCAACCAGGTGCATATATCTATAGAATAAAATTCAAAAGCTCAGATGGTGAAGTTTTTGAGAAACGCGGAACTGTTACATTAATAAGATAATATATTTCAGTTCGGAATAAAATTACGGTTTGCAAAAAACAAATACAAAACCACAATAAATATAGATAAAAACTATTTATTTATAGTTATTTCTGTAAAATTTCTACCAGCTTTCATAGCTGCAATATTAATATTAACAACCTCTTCACCTTTTTTATTAAAAATAGCCTTAATAGCATCTTCAAGCTGGTTATAAGGAATATCGAGGAAAGGAGATGCTGCACCAAGTATAACCATATTAGCTGATTTATTGGCATTAAGTTCTTTAGCCATTATATCGGCATTAAGGGCAATATGATTTGGCCATTTTTCAATTTCTGCCAGCAATTTATCTGTTTCAGGATAATTTGATATGTTAATAAATGGCTCTGTATTAGTAATAAGCCAACCATCGGCAGCAAGCATTGGCAGATACCTCAGCGATTCCATAGGCTCTACCGAAATAACTAAATTTGCTTTTCCGAAAGGAATCAAATCGGAAGCGATTTCATTTGACGATAATCTAAGGTGTGACTGCACATCACCACCGCGTTGACTCATACCATGCACTTCAGCCTGTTTAAGATACAAGCCTGCATTAACAGCAGCATAACCAATTATTGCGGCAATAGATAAAATACCTTGCCCGCCAACTCCAGCTAATATTATATCTTTCTTCATAAAATTAATTTTTATTAAATTTAGCTCTCATACGTTTATTGAGTGCTACAACACATTCTCGTCTTGGTATTATTACCGAAACTCCTTTATAGTCAAGTTCTTCCTTAATAATTCTGACATTTTCTTCGTGGAACTTCTTTAAGGGTCTTATTACTTTTATATGTTCTTTTTCAACACCAACACCTTCGCAAATAGCTTCAAACTTATTAGTTCCCGATGATGGCTGTCCACCTGTCATTGCAGTTGTTGAATTATCTAATATCATGACCGTAATGGGCGATTTATCATTAACTGCATCCAACAGTCCTGTAATACCCGAATGAGTAAAAGTAGAATCTCCGATAACAGAAACGGATGGGAACATACCTGCATCAGCAGCGCCTTTAGCCATAGTAATACTAGCTCCCATATCAACACATGAATTTATAGCATCATAAGGAGGCAAAGCACCAAGAGTATAGCATCCTATATCAGAAAAAACACGTCCGGGAGAATAAGATTCCAAAGCTTCTTTAAGAGCTAAATAAGAATCAATATGAGGGCAACCTGGGCATAAAGAGGGCGGGCGACCTGCAACAATTTCAGGGATATCTCTTCCAGTAGTATCAGGCATACCTAAAGCTACTGCAACTGAGTTTGGGGTAAGTTCGCCATCACGAGGGACAGAGCCATCCAACCTACCTTTAATTATTTTTGTATGTCCTGTATATCCTTTTAACAATTCTTCAACAATTGGGTAACCTTCTTCAAGAACCAGAATTTCGTCGCACTCATTATAAATTTTCTCAACAAGTTTACGTGGTAAAGGATATTGAGAAATCTTCAGCATAGGATTGGGCAGTTTTCTGTCGGGAAAGTTTTCCATCAGATAATTATAAGCTAATCCGCAGGCTATTATGCCTCTGCTTTTATCGTTTCCTTCAAAATATTTATTGAAAGGAGAATTTTCAGCTTCGCTAACAAAACTACCGAAAGTAGCCAACAATGATTTAAACTTTTTGCGGGCAATTGCGGGTAAAAGAATAAACTGCCTTAAATCGTCGGGGAGCTTTAAATCATTTTGTGGCAGTATTTCGCGTCTTACAACCCCTGAGCGAGAATGAGCAAGGCGTGTAGTAATTCTTAGCAATACAGGAATTTTGTATTTTTCAGATATTTCAAAAGCATTGAAGACCATATCGTAGGCTTCCTGTTGGTTAGAAGGCTCAAAAACAGGGAGCATTGCGAATTTGCCGTAAAAACGAGAGTCTTGTTCGTTTTGGCTTGAGTGCATTGAGGGGTCGTCAGCAGCTACTACTATTAACCCTCCATTAGCACCAGTAAAAGCAGAATTTATGAAAGGGTCTGCAGCTACATTAAGCCCTACATGTTTCATACAACAAATAGAACGCTTACCAGCATACGACATGCCAATAGCAGCCTCAAGAGCAGTTTTTTCATTTGCAGCCCATTTTCTAAAAATATTCTTCTTAGCTGCTTCGTTCGAGTGCTGTATATATTCCATTATTTCGGTTGATGGTGTACCAGGGTATGCGTAAGCCCCACTAATACCAGCATCTATTGCAGCCTGTGCAATAGCTTCGTCGCCTAATAAAAGTAATTTTTGCATATTTAATTTAACCTCACAATTTTTGTTATACTTTCTTTACAAAGCTAAACAAAAAAAATTAAACAAAAAGAATTTTTTATAATTATATCAACACAATATTTCATGACTTTGACTCCGAGACACCCTAAAAAATTTTCCAAAAATTTTCTTCAAATAACATGGCAATAGATTTTTGTTTTTTAGGTATTAGAATTGTTTATATCATAGCGTTTACAGTACCAACGTCAAGTTAATTTCGATTGTTTTTATAGTTTTATCAATATTCAATATTTGATGCACCACAAAGCATATACAAATGTGAGCCTCTATTCTGCGCGGAGTAAAGTGATACTTCAGGTGAATTATTTTGCAGAGGTCACAAGTTTTGTAGCTGGATATACATATTATTAAAATTAACTAATAATAATCATCTTCATAATCATCTTCGTAATAATTGTCGCTATAACGCTCTTCATAATATGCGTCGTAGCCATTATAATTATTATTAAATGTGCTTCTGTAAGCAGCTTCAGCCATTAAATGGTTCATAAATGCCTCTGGATCTGAGAAACCATTTTCAATCATTAAGTCTGAAAATTCACTCATAACTCATTTTTTTTAATGTTATCAATATTGTCGAAGTTTTGTGGGTATTTTTCTTGTACATATTCAACAAACCATATTATAAATTCTAATAATGCAAATAAGCAAGTTCTATACGCATTAATTGTATATGGTTGTTTATAATGATGTGAAATTGTACTAGATAGATCGGAAGTTAACCTAATACATGCAGAAACATGTATGTTTGCTATTTCATGCTCACCTTTTTTAAAAATTATTTGTTTATCATCTTTCTGTTTAATAGTTAGCTCTTTATTTGCTAAGTAACGACAAGACCATGTCAAATTTGGATTTTGATTTTCTTTAATACATTCATCGGGAAGCATTTTTCTATCAATTCGATTAGCTTTTTTTAAAATGCTTTCAAAAATTTTTCTAATTGTATTAAAATTTTCTGCTTCATATTTATTATCTTCTAAATTAGATAGCAAATCAGTGATGACTGCAATGTCTTTAGCTTCAATTATTTTATCTAAATTTTTTAATAAAAAAAACTCCTTATATTTCCTTTTAATTTTTTCATTTTTTGTATTGTAAATATTTTTCTTAATGTCAATAATGACATCAATAAAACTCAGTGTTTTACTATATATAATATAGTCATCTGCAAAATAATTTTTACATTCGACTTCATGAGCGGTGTAAATAAAAAATGGGAAATACTTTCCAATTGCATTTTGTTCAGCTAACCATCTGGTTGCTAAATTTAAATGTTTAGGGTCGGTTGTCTTAGAATTATAATCTACTTGTCCTTTAAAATCTAATATGATAGCAGAATATATATTCCAATTATTATCAAGTTCTTTTTTAGCTTCTTGCCATGTTTGCAAACAAACCAATTCAACATCTTCACAGCTAGCAATATCAATGTAATGCTGAAAATTTGCAAATTCATCATCACATAGAAGTATTTTATAATTCATTTCAGGATTCATATTATTATTTGACTTTGCGTGGTAAATAAATTCGGAAAAATGTATTATATTGAGCAAGTAATGTTTTATCAGTAATTAATTCAATTTTTCCACCATGATTTGATACAATTTTGTTAATGAGAAAACCTCCTATACCTGAGCCTGCATTTTTTCCCGTTTTTTGGGCAAAAGAAATAAAATTATCAATTGTAAAACCATCAGGAAAGCCTTTGCCATTATCCTTATAGTCAATGTAAATATACTTATCATCCTCACTAACTAACAATTCAATATTAATTGTTTTATAGGTTTGATTATCTTCAAAAGCATGTTTGATACTATTTGATACAAAATTTAATATTACATATTCGAACTGCTCCATATCAAATTTACAAACTATATTTTTCCCTTTAATACTGTATTCTATATTATTTTTATCTAATTCATCATGCAAAGAATCTAGCTTATTTTTTATAAAATCCTTTATGTTAACTTTCTTTAAATTAGGCTTTTTATCAAATTTAAAAATATCGGGAATATCAATAAATAATTTGTTTAATGATTCTACGGTTCTTTGTAACTCTTCAATTTTTTGAATTAAAGTTGAAGATTTACTTGATGAAGTAATACTATCATTCCACAAAATTTTTTCACCAGAATTAATCTTGTTTTCAAGATATTTCTTTAGTAATGATAATCCTTCAAGTGGTTTAATACGGTTTAAGTATTCATGACGCAATGTCATTAACATATTTTCTCCAGTGCCTAATTTGAAGTTTTCTTTTATATCTAAGTTATTTAGCGTATTTTCAACTCGTTTGTAATTAAATTCTTTTAAAAATTTTTCTTGCTCTTCAATTGTAGGTACTGAAATTATTGTTTGTAAAAAATCTTTTATTTCAAACTTATTCCTTAAACCTCTATTAATAATTCCTTTCATCTGATATTTGAAATACCATGAGTTTAATTGCGTAATTAAATATCTTGGTAAAATGATATTTATATTAACCTGCAAAGCTATAATATTATTATTTATTGCGCATTTTTCATCAAAGTTAAAAAGAGTGGGGTTTAAGTTAAGTCCATCTCTTGAAATTAAAACAGAATTAGTTTCAAGTAAATGGTTCAAATATTTTGTATCTTTTACAAATACATATGAATCATCCAATTGCAATCTAATGTTATCTTGTGATACTTTAAGGTTCTTTTCAGTTAAATAATAAACATTGCCATAGAACTCGCTTAAACTTTCTTCAGGAATTTTTTTCCCTATTGTAACTTTTTCAATTACATCTTTTAATTTTTTCTTATTCTCTATTGTATAAGGATTATTTTCTTCAGTATAAATATATTTATTAGCAATTAATAAATATTTGTTTTTGCTAATTTTATTAAAAGATGTGTTAGTACCAAAATGTTCAAGAAATATTTTATAAATATTAGCGTTTGATTTCCCTTTCATTAGCTCAGTCTCCATTTCATCAAAACTTAATTCATGATATATGTTATATATCTCATTAAAAATCATTCTGTTAGAAATATCACAAAATGTTATAATTTTTTTTCTATAATTGGGTTTATTATTATTTAGTATTAATAATGCAGTTTTTGTTCTATATGCATTATTTACACCTAAAGGTAAAGATATAACCCATTCAATTAAATCATTATCAACTAGTTTTTTTCTCAATTTTATAGATTCTTTATCAGTAGAATAGCAGAATTTTTCTGGAACTATTATTATAGCTTTCCCATTATTAGACAGCATGTTAAGAATCAATTCGATAAGATGGTTTTCATCATTATTTCTTATTCCATTTGCTGATTCTAAAGATTTTAAAGAACTATTTTTTTCTTTAAATAAATCTAAAGGAGCATCGGTAATTATCCATTCAAATTTTTGCTTGATTTTCTGATTTGAATAATAATCACTAATTGAATCAGTATTCACATACTTAAAATTATTAATTCCATTTAATAACATATTTAAACAACCAACATAAACTATATCTTTGTTTATGTCATTTAAATAATAATTTGCTTTAACTTGATTGCTGTTGGGAATGTTTGTAATTAAACTTGCACTTCCTGCAAAAGGATCAAAAACATTATCTTCAGTTTTTAATTTGATAAACATACTTAAAAAAACTGAAAGAGGTTGTGGGGTAAAATAAGTATTTTGATTTTGAAAATAACTTATATTTGCAATTATGTTTGAAAACAACTCCCCAAAGTCGCTTTTACTATATGTGTTTAAATCAAAAGAAATGTCTTTAAAAAAGTTTTCAAAATCTACAAATAAAGATTTATCGTTCTTTTGAAGAATTTTAATTGCATTGTCTAAAATATTTGCTTGAATCTTATCAGATAAAACTAATTTTATTGTATTAATATGCTTCCCCCCCTTTGGTAATTTAATCTGTATATGTTCGTTTTCAAACAAATCTCCATTAGTTTCGTTAATTCTTTTTATTAGAATAAGAGAAATAATGTCAATAGCTACATTGTTGATTTTTTTAATTCTAATAAAGTTGTTAATTTTTTTAATTACTAAATCATTTGTGTTTAAATTATTCATAATTTTTTTCTTTAAAGTTAATTGTTTTAAATAAATATTATTTCAAAATTCATAAAATAATTTTTTAAATAATATTAATGTTATTGATTGTGTTCAATTTTATTTTTTCTTTTGAGCGTATTGGCAAAAAATATACCTTTAGTTTTTTTGTGATTTTTTATTATTTTTGTATCATTATTTGATTTTATATATTAATATTTGACATATTATGAAAATTTTAATCTCTTGGATTGCTCATAATCGTGATTTTGTTCTTGGAACTAATAACACCGATGACAATGGGCCTACAATTTCATTTCATCGTTATTACTATAATTATGATAAACATATATTGCTTTCAGGAGCAAAATCAGATGACACAAGAGCTAATATACTAAAAAATAGGCTTTCAATACTTTTCCCCGAAAGGAGTAAACATATTGAAATTGTTTATATGAACATTGAAGATATAATAAATATTGGGGAAATAAAATCGAAAGTGGAATTTTTATTGTTAAAACATAAAGATGATGAAATTGATATTTTTTTTACTCCAGGTACTTCAATTATGCAGTTGAGTTGGTATATATGCCATACTACATTAAGATTAAAAACAAGATTACTGCAATTACGCCCAGCGAAATTTTCTGCAGATAAAACAAAGCCTGAACTTATAGAAATAAACGTTGATCAATCAAGCATACCTATTACTGCTATTATAAAAGAAAGCCTTATAAATATAAAAACACAAGATGCTTCTTCAATATTAATTACTCCTTCTATTCAACCCATTTATGACAAAGCATTTAAAATAGCACAAACAGATAACATAACTACATTAATTTTGGGCGAAAGTGGTACAGGAAAAGAAAATTTAGCAAGATACATACATGATAATTCAATTCGAAAAGATAATGCTTTTATTACAGTGAATTGCTCTGCAATAGGAGAATCGCTTCTTGAATCAAGATTATTCGGTTATAAAAAAGGTGCATTTACTGGTGCGGATAAAGATACAAAAGGGCTGTTTGAAGAAGCTGATGGTGGAACGTTGTTTTTAGATGAAATAGGGGATATAACAACATATATGCAACAATCATTATTAAGAGTACTGCAAAACAAAGAGATACAACCTATTGGCTGTAAGGTAAAAAAAATTAATGTAAGAATAATTTCAGCAACAAATAAGGATCTAAAAAAAATGTGTAGCGAAGATAAATTTAGGTGGGATTTGTTTTACAGATTGTCAGTAACTGAATTAGAAGTTCCTTCCTTAAGAGAAAGAGGTATTGAGGAAAAAAAGTTAATGATAAAACATTTTATAAAAATAAAACAAAAACAACTTTTAAAAAATAAAAGAATTTCTTTTAGCCCTGAAGCTATTAATATATTGTTGAAATATCCATACCCAGGTAATATTAGAGAATTAGAAAATATTATTGAAAGTTTATATGTTTTTTATGAAAACGAGATACAAATAGATGATTTGCCTAATAGGATAAAAGATGTACCACCTGATTTTTCTTTTCTTTGGAAAGATGCAGAAAAAGTACATATTATTAAGGTATTAAAATATTTCAATGGTAATAAAAGAAAAACTTGTATGGCGATGGGCTATAAATCAATTAATACACTAAATAAAAAGTTGTTAGAATACAACATTGATTCTGTTTAAGATTTAATTGTTTTTTTAGGTTTTTTCTTCTTGTATCAATAATCCACTAAATTGTGACTAATGATTTTTCAGAAGGTTAAATAGAACTTAAAATAGTTTTTATCACACAATACTTGCTTGAACTTTTGTCAATAACCAGAACGCTAATTACACCACTTGGGTTCTTTTTCTTACGAATAAACATAGCCAAAAAGTAAGATGACTTTGATATTGGACCACCATTCGTGTATTCTAATAATTGCATATTACTGATATTCCGTTTGTTGCAAAATAATCAAAATATTAAGTGTCAAAGTCAGGAGACAACAATACACTTTATGTGCGTTGTGTGAGATAAGAAATTATAATTTAATCTATAAAATAATAAAATTTATCTTTTATATATAGATTCTTATCATATACAAAACACAGCATAAAGTGGAACTGATTTAATATTATTTTCATACCCAAAATTCTTTTTTGATATACGAATACAGTAGTTTGTATTGTATTTTTTAGAAAATAATCTCATGCTTGTAGAATGGGTTCTTCTTCCTTTTTTTACTTCAATGGGTGTTATGCTATTTTCTTTTTGGATAATAAAATCAAGCTCAGCGGTATTTTTATTTTTCCAGTAAATTAAATTATAAGCTTTTGCTGCAAACTCTTGTGCAACATAATTTTCAGTAATAGCACCTAAAAAAGTATTATCTGCTTCCAAGTCTGATAAAATAAGATGATGCGCCATTCCAGATTTCATAACTAACATGCCTACATCGCACATATATAATTTGAAATCTGATAAATCAACATAAGCATTAATAGGCATAAAGCCGTGTTCAGTTTTTTGACACATAAGTGTTATACCTGCTGAGTTAAGCCATTCAATAGCTTCGCCAAAAATATTTGCGGTACCTCCGCGTTGTACAGTTTTATACTGAAACTTTTTGTTTTCCTTAGCAAGCTGTGCAGGTATTGAATTAAAGCAAGCACGAATTTTTACACTTGTCGTCGTGTCTGCATATTTTGCCATATCAGCAATATAGTCATTTAATATATTATTCTGAATTTCTGGAAGTTCAAGCAAACTGTTAGTCTTTATATATTTATTAACAACAGCAGGCATTCCACCTGTTATTAGATAGCGTTTATATAATTCAATAGCTTGTTCATGCATCGCTAAAGGCATTGCCTCATCGTTGTCGAAATGCAAACGAATTTGTTCACTTAATAATTTTTTATCTGAAGCCCATAAAAATTCTTCAAAATCAAAAGGAAACATTTTGATTTCATCTACTTTCCCCACAGGGAAAGAATAATGCTGCCTGTTAATAGCAACACCTAACAAAGAACCTGCTGAAGCTACGTAGTATTGAGGTGCGTTTTCACAAAAGTTTTTTAATGAAAGTAAAGCTCTTTCACTTGACTGAATTTCATCAAGAATAATTAATGTTTTATAAGCTGTTATCTTTTGTGATGCAAAAGCCTCAAGGTATTGTATTATCCTATCTGGTGAAATATCCTGTTCAAAAAATTTATTAACAGCTAAATTTGTTTCGAGATTAATATAAACGCAGTTTTCAAAATATTCTTCTCCAAACTTTTTAAGCAAATATGTTTTCCCAACTTGTCTGGCACCATGAAGCATTAAGGGTTTGCGTTCTTGTTTGTGTTTCCACATTACTAATTTTTTATATACTTTTCGTTCCATATTATTTTTTTTACAATTACAAAAATAATTAATTACTATGAAAAAATCAAATATTTTTGATTTTTTCATAGTAAAAAATAGTAAAAGTTATTTTATTGAAATGATTCTTTAAAATAGATTTTGTAATAAATATACAATATTTTCGCAAAATGGATTTTGATGCGTATGTATGTTTATGTAAATTTTATTGTAAATTTGTCTAAAGACTAAAGTATTTTATGGCAAAACCTTTGTTTTTAGTATTATTGGCACTTTTATTTTATTTTTCCCCACTTTACGTACAAGGGCAAGATAAAGCTGACAGCCTTTATGCTAAGCTTGAAAAAGCTAAATCAGATACATGTCGGGTAAATATATATAATGAACTTTGTAGTGAGTTAGTTTTTTCGGATATTAAACAAGCAATATCAAATGGTAAAAAAGGATTACAGCTTGCTTTTAAAATAAAATACGCTAAAGGAGTTGCAAACGCTTGTCAAAATTTGGGAACTTGCTATTGTAGCTATGGAAATATTGGCAAGTCGCTTAAATACTATAATACTGCATTATTTATATTCAACAAAATAAATGATATACAAGGTATTGCAAGAACAAACCATAATCTTGGGGTTTCTTATTCGTTAAGTGGTAATGCAATAAAAGCTCTTAATCATTATCAAAAATCACTTAATTATTTTTTAACATTAAATAACAAAAACGGTATTGCCAGGTCATATAGCAATATTGGCGTTATTTATCATAAACAAAAAAATTATTTTAAAGCTATGGAATTTTATCAAAAATCTGTAGCTATATATGAACAAATCAACGATAAAACAAAGTTAATTATAGCTTTTAACAATATTGGAGCTATTTATTTAGAATATGGTAATATTGACAAAGCTCTGTTATATCATTATAAGGCATTAAAAATAAGCAAAGAGATTGATAATAAAATTGATATTGCATACAGTTTTTTGAATATAGGGCAGGTATATGAAAACCTTAAAAAATACGACAAAGCATTATTTTATTATAAAAAATCAATTTCACTGTTAAATAAAAATGATAATAAATTATGGTTTTTAGATTGTTTAAATGATTTATCTGAATTATATATTATTCAGGCAAAATACGATACAGCTTTGATTTACGCCAAACAAGCTTATGAAATATCAGAAAATACACATTTTTCGGAACAACAAAAAACAAATTTTAAAAATTTATCAATAATTTTTGAAAATATTGGTGATTATTATAAGTCATTGAAATTCAATAAAAAATATATCAATATTAAAGACTCATTGTCAAGTGTTGAAAATCAAAAAAAATTAATAGAATTAGAGGCTAAATATGAAGCAGAAAAAATTGAAAAAGAATTACTTAATAAAAATACAAAATTAGATTTACTCGAAAAAAACAAAGAAATTGAGGTTTATAAACGATGGGCGTTAGCTATTTTAATATTAGTCGGACTAATTTTAATTTTGATATTAAGAAAAAGAATAAAAACAAATAAAGAATTATTCGAAAATACAGTTAAATATCACGAAAACCAGCAGAACCTGTCGGAACTTGAAATTAAAAATCAAAACCTAAAAATTGAGCAATTAGAACAGGAACTTTCTTTTAAAGAAAAAGATTTAAAATACAAAGAACAGGAATTAGTTAATTTGATTCTGCATATTAGAGAAAAAAATGATTTCTTAGAAAAATTAAGGGAAAAATATATTGTACCTAAATCTGATTTTAATCCCGATGAATTAAATAAACTTATAGACATAAATCTTTTCAATCTCGAAAAAGACAGAAAAGAATTTGATGCTTATATTGAAAGCGCCAGCCATGATTTTTTTATTAATATCAGAAAACTATTGCCCGAAATAAGCAAAAGTGAAGAAAGGCTTGCGGTTTTATTAAGATTAAATCTTACATCGCAAGGAATAGCCGATATTTTAAACATCTCCCCAAGAAGTGTTGAATTAGCAAGATACAGATTAAGAAAAAAATTGAACCTAAATAAAGAAGATAACTTAATTGATTTTCTGAAAAACATTTAAAAAATATTAAAGTGTTGTTTTTTAAACATATATACAATTATTGTATATATAATAAAATGAAATGTGAAAGTAATGATGAGTGTTTTTTGAGTTTATGTGAAAGTAATGATGAATGTAAAAATTTTAGATTTGCCATATTATAGTATAATTTTGTGAAAATAAAATTGCAATAAATCACAATAAATTAATGTTCAACATTTTAAAAATGAAATCTATGAAAATTTTTA
>CAZDEU010000002.1:20824-89030 GCA_964504265.1 uncultured Bacteroidales bacterium | reverse complement strand
GCAGAAGTAAATCGTTATAACATAAAAGATAATATTTTATCATTAACTGGTGTATCAACTAATATTGACGCAACTGGAAAACAAATTAGAAATAATTTGGGCAATGTTATATCATTATCAGAAACATACGCAGAAGAGGGGTTGTCTGGTGGGCAAATTGATGTTAAAAAAGGATATATAAATATAGTATCCGGGCAACAATCATATGATTTGAATACATTATGGGCTGAAGTGTCTGAAAGTGGCAAACGTATTGAAATTAAAAAAGTATATCATCATGAACCACCTGCTAAAGCAAGATTCTTTGATCCATATGTAGGAACTGGTTTAAGTGTGCAAGGTATGTTGAATGAATTTGGTTGGGATAATTATTCTCCATCAGTTTCATTTGTAATGATGCCAGTATATGCTGATGTTTTGCGTTTACAAGCAATTGAATTAAATGGGCAAATTAGACGTAGTGCATATTCTTTTAATTTAAGAAATAATAAATTAGAAATATTTCCATTACCAAATTCAAGCAGTACTAGAAAAGTTTGGTTTGATTATATTGTTGTTGATGAAAGAGCTGAAAGTGTTGTAGTTAATGAAGGAGATGTTCAATCAGATTTTTCAAATATTCAATACAATTTAATTCCATATAATAAAATAAATGAACCTGGCAAACAATGGATATATCAATATGCATTATGTTTATCAAAAGAAATGCTTGGTTATGTTCGTTCTAAATATAGTTCAGTTCCAATTCCAAATGCTGAAGTAACATTAGATGGTGAAACACTTAGAAATGAAGCTAGTGCTGAGAAAATAGCATTACTTGAAAATTTAAGGGAAATGCTTGAAGAATCAACAAGAACGAAACAAATGGAATTGCAGGGAATTGCTGCAGAAAATATGCAAAAAATTATTAACTTTGCCCCGATGGGGATATATATTGGATAATATGACAAAACTTACGAATTTAATACAAGAAAATGATTTTGGTAATGTTGAGCGTGATATTGCTAAGAAATGTGCTGAATATTGGTATAAAGTATTAAGACATGCGCAAGCTACACCCCCTGAAAAAATTAGGGATTCATTGCAAAATTTTATTGAAAAAGAAATAAAGAAAACTATTATATAATAAGTGGCATTATACGGTAAATATAGAGATATTAGTCTCTTTCGCAGACTTAATAAAGAATTGATTAATAAAATTATCGATACCAATATTGATATCTACAAACTTATCATTAATCCACAAAATATTAATTTGTACGGTGAGGATGAACGCAAAGTTTATTATGAACCAATAAGAATTCATGCACTTATAGATCCGTCGCCACAAACTCCACAATATAGCGAATTTGGCGTAGAACCAGTTCAAAATATATTGTTTCATTTTTTAAGGGATACTTTAGTAGAAGCAAATGTGGTTCCTGAAACCGGTGATATATTCCATTGGGATGATAAATATTGGGAAGCCACAAATGATTCATCAAACCAATATCAGATGCGTAGAAATCCGGATACTGGTAAATCAATTAGTGATGATTATGGATGGAATGTAAGTATATCAATTACAGCATTTCATGTAAGAAAAAATAAAATTCAAACAGAAAAACTTTATGTTCCGCCAAAAGCTTCTGTTGATATATTAAAACCAGTTAATTTAGATAGATTATACGAATAATGAAATTAGCAGAACTTTTTGATTCCTATCATTATGAAGGAAATGGCAAAGGTAGAAACACTGATATAAAATCAGCTGATTTAACTGAATTACTTACTGGTATTGCAGTTGAAAAAGAACATTACCCAGATATTAATAAACGTGCATCAATTGCAGCAGACCACCTCACTGAAAATCCGCATTACTATTCAAAATTGATTAAAGCCGGTTTGGTTGATGAACAGAATGCACTTGAAATATACAAGAAATTAAATAACATTGTAATAGAGCAAAAAGTACGTGAGTAGAATTGATAATATTGCAGTATCAAATACTGAGTTTAAATTACCTACAGTATCACTATATGATACAGATGCAGTTATCAAATATTATTTTGAAAATGTAATAAAATTACAAGTTACAGAAGATGATAAAGTTGTTACAGTTCCAGTTATGTATGGTAGCCCGGAACGCTGGAAATCAGTACGTGTTGATGGATTTATGAAAGACAATAATGGAAAAATAATGGTTCCAATTGTTGTATATAAACGTAACAATATTGAATTACGCAAAGATTTAGCAAGAAATCTAGATGCTAACAGTCCAAAATTATTTCATCATTATGCTGCAAATTCAAGTCGAAATAGATATAATAAAAGAAATACACCAAATGAAAAAGAATTATATAATATTGTAATTCCAAATTATGTATATATTTCATATGATGTTGTAATATGGACTAATTACACAACTCAAATGAATACAATAATTGAAAATATTATATATACAGATAACAGTTATTGGGGTGATCCAAATAAATTAAAATTTCATACAAGTATTGATAATATAGCAACTCCTGTTGAAGTAAATGATGGAGAAGAAAGATCAGTTAGAAGTTCATTCCAAATTAAAATGGATGGTTATATAATACCAGATAATTTGCAAAAGAAAATGCAATCATATAAACAAATACAACCTACAAAAATAGTAATCACAGAAAAATTTTAAGTTATAATGCAAACAAAAATCACCGAAGAAGAAATTAAAAAAGTTAACGAATTACAAACTAGTATTACTAATAATACATTGTTGCTTGGTCAAATTATACAACAAGAAGAAATTCTTAAAAATGATTTAAGTATTTTGCAATCAAAGAAAGAACAAGCATTATTAGAATATAAAGAAATATCAATAAAAGAAGAACAAATTCTTGCTGAACTAAAGGAAAAATACGGTGAAGGTGAGATTAATGTTCAAGACGGCACGTTTACTTCAATAAAATAGAATATTGCCCGTTGTAAATTGTTTACATCGGGATTTTTATGTATTGTCGTTGCATGTTTGAATTAAATTTGTATACTTATCTATATAAAAGTATAATTTTAATTAATTCAAATTTCTAAAATGGCAGAACGCATAGTATCAGCGGGTGTATTTACTCGTGAAAACGATCAATCATTTGTACAGCAAGGGATAGCAGAAATAGGTGCAGCATTTATTGGGCCAACAACAAAGGGGCCTGCATTTGTACCTACGAAAGTATCATCTTATGCTGATTATCAAATAAAATTTGGAGCATCAAACGGAAATTCATATTTACCAGTTGCTCTACGTGAATATCTTAAAAATTCTGGAACTGCAACAATTGTAAGAACTTTGGGGCTTGGTGGCTATAGCCATGCAAGTGCAATTGCTCTTACATTAAGTGGTTCTTATGGAATTAAAACAGTTGGATTACTTCATCATACAAGTAAATCACCATCAGCAGCATTTACATCTGGCGCTTTAGTTGGTGCAGCAACACAATCACAAAACTTTTCATTAATTGTAAGTGGTACAAACATTGTTGGTACTGTTGGTCAAACTTATACAGGATTGTCAATGTTATCAACATCAACTGGATCAATTGGTAAGATTTTAGGGTCAAACCCAATTAATTCAACCGCAGATGCATTTAATTATACATTATTTAAAAATTATGCTGACCTTCATGTATCATCTTCTGGTACTGCAGGTGTAGTTGTAGTTAATTTAATTTCATTACCTTTAGCAACTGATTATTCTCAAGCTTATACTCCAATAATTACTTCACAATTGGTTTCAGGTGTAGCACAAAATTTATTCCAATTTAAATCAATTTCACATGGAACTTCAACAAACAGAGAAGTAAAGGTTGCTATTACAAACATTAAACTTGCTTCTGAAGTAGTTGGTTCTGATTATGGAACTTTTTCAGTAGTTGTAAGAGATGTTAATGATAATGATAGACAACAAATAGTATTAGAACAATTTAATAATCTAACATTAGACCCTGATTCTACTAATTATATTGGTAAAAAAATAGGTACTAAATCTACTAGTTTTGTAGTTGATAAATTAATTACTTCAGGTGATTATGCAAATATGAGTAAATATATCTATGTTGATATTCAAGCAAACGTAGAAAAGAAATCATTATCACCTTCATTAGTACCTGCTGGATTTAGGGCTATATCACAACCATTTAGCGGTTCATATGTAATGCCAACAGCATCAATGGTTGTAACACAATCATATAATAGCCAGTATAATGATAAAATTCATTTTGGATTTAATTTTGATTTTGATACAACAGATAATTTAAATTATTTAACACCAATAGCTAGTAATGCAATTTCTGGTAACAATGCTGATTTCAATTTGTCAAGTGCTGTTTATTTTAACGGTGGTGTAACATTTGAAAATGCTGATGTAGCTAATAGAAAATTCATTGTTCCTATGCAAGGTGGATTTGATGGTGTAGATCCTGCTATAGAATCTAAAATGGGAACTGATATCACTGTTGCAACAAATGTAATGGGATATGATCTTTCAGCAAATACAGCTAGTGGATCAGTTGCATTTAATAGAGCAATTACTTTATTAAGTGATGTTGATAATTATGATGTTAATGCAGTATTTATGCCTGGTATAACATATGATTTGGCTCCTGCAGTAATTACAAATGCAATTGATATGGTTGAAACTCGTGGTGATGCATTCTTAGTATTTGATCCGGTTATTCCAACTACAACAACAATTACAACAGTAATAGATGCAGTTAGTTCTGTAAATAGTAGTTATGCAGCTACATATTGGCCATGGATTAAAAAATTAGATGTAGATAAAAATAAATATGTTTGGTGTCCACCTTCTGTTGCAGCAATTGAAGCTATTTCATATAATGATAAAGTTGGATACGAATGGTTTGCTCCTGCAGGGTTAAATCGTGGTTTAACAAATGCATCTGATGTATATGTAAACTTAAAACAAGCTGATCGTGATTCTTTATATGAAGAACGCATTAATCCAATTGCATCATTCCCTAATGTAGGTATCACAATTTGGGGGCAAAAGACAATGCAAAATAGAGCTTCAGCATTAGATAGAGTTAATGTACGTAGATTGCTTATTAATGTTAAGAAATTTATTGCATCAACATCTAAATACCTTGTTTTTGAAGGTGCAACTCAACAATTATATACACAATTTTTAAATTCAGTAAATCCATATTTGGAAATGATTCAACAAAAAGCTGGATTATATGAATTTAAAGTTGTAATGGATGAAACAAATAATACTGGTGATACATTAGATAGAAATGAACTTCATGGTGCATTATATTTAAAACCAACAAAAACTGCTGAATTCATTATAATTGATTTAAATGTAACAAGTACCGGAGCTTCATTCGGTGCATAAAATAAAAGTAGGGTTGAAATATACCTTACTTTTTTAAAATTAACATACTTATTTATAAATAGAAAATAATGAGCAGTATTCTTGACAACACACAATTATTTTTCACTCAATTTGAACCAAAATTACAGAATCGTTTTATAATGAGTATTGATGGAGTTCCATCATATATGATTCGTAAAACTGGCACACCAAATTTTGAAAGTGATGAAGTAGTTATTCACCATATTAATACAGAATATTACGTAAAAGGCAAATCTCGCTGGTCTGAATTAGGAATTGAATTATATGATGCTATTGTTCCATCAGGAGCACAATCAGTAATGGAATGGATTCGATTATCACATGAAAGCACAACCGGTAGAGATGGATATGCAGATATGTATAAGAAAGATGTATCAATTCAGGTAATTGGCCCGATCGGTGATATCGTAAGTGAATGGACTTTAAAGGGAACGTGGATTAAAACTTCTAATTTTGGTGATTTAGATTGGTCAACTTCAGATGCAGTAAGTATTTCGGTATCATTGCGTTTCGACTACCCAATTCTTCAATATTAAGATTTTTAATTTAAATTATAAAAGATTACATGTAGAAATGCTTGTAATCTTTTTTTTGACATATATATTGTATATTTTATGAAATAAAGTTACATATGAAAAAATTACTCAGTGAAGTTGATATTAGCATAGCAGTATCACGCATAGCAAGAATTCTAAATAGTAATTATTACATGGAACCGCCTGTATGTTTAATTACATTAACAGGCGGAATATTTTTTGCTACCGATTTAATGAAACAATTAGTATTCGATCATACAGTTGAATTTATTAAAGTTGCTTCATATAAAGATAATCAACAATCAAATGAAATCAAGTATAGTTTATTTCCAGAAATGGCAAGTATAACTAATAAAGAAATAATTTTAATTGAAGATATTGTAGATACAGGAAAAACAATACAAAGCATTAAAGAACATTTAGAAAATTGCAAAATAAAAAAATTAACTATTGTATCTTTATTAGATAAACCAGATGCAAGAAAAGTTAATATTAACCCAGATTATTTTGGTTATAAAGTTGCTAAAGATGACTTTGTAGTTGGATATGGGTTAGATAATAATCAAATAATGAGACAATTAACATCGATATATAAATTAAATTCATAATATGACACCAGAAGATTATAAAGCAAAATTACCAGCACAAGTTGTAGATACAGTTTTAGCTACACAAAAGCAATCAAGCCAATATATGACTGAACAAGTTGATTTACCATCAAAAGGAAAATGTTATCCTAAATCAAATCCGTTATCGTCAGGAGTAGTTAACTTACGCTATATGACAACAAAAGAAGAAGATATTTTATCAAATCAACAATATATTCAGAAAGGAAATGTTATTGAAAAATTACTTCAAGCTTTAATTGTAGATAATATTAATTATGACGATTTATTACTTGGTGATAAAGATGCATTAATTATGGCTGCAAGAATATTAGGTTATGGTAGTAATTATGATGTTGAATTGGTTTGTAGTAATTGTAATGAAAAACGTACGAAAACGATTGATTTATTTACATTAAAAGATGCAGAAATAAACACAGATTTATTAAATGAACTTAATGAATATGAATTTACATTACCAAAATCTGGTGTAAAATTAACATTTAAATTATTAACTATTGCAGACGATAAAGCAATTAATGAAGAATTAAAAGCAATCGGTGTAATGAATAAAAAATTAAATAAAAAAGAAGGTGATTCGGTTGAATTAACAACAAGATTAAAACGGGTAATCATTGCAATTGATGATAAAAGAGACCAAAAAATAATTCGTGATTTTGTAGATCATATGCTAGCATATGATTCACTTGCATTTAGAAAACATTTAAAAACAATTACACCAACAATTAATAGAGAAATTGAATATGTATGTGATAATTGTGATACTGTAAATCAAGCATCACTTCCAATGACTGTTCATTTTTTTTGGCCTACGGTCTGAGGATAAACTAAGTAGATACAGGCAAATATTTGATATTGCTTATTATGGCAATGGTGGGTTCGATTATAATACAGTGTATAACATGCCAGTTTGGTTAAGAAAATATATTTTTAATACACTAAATGAAGTTAAAGAAGCTGAAAAACAACAAATAGAACGCATAAAACAACAAAATAAACCTAAAAAAAGATAAATCCGTGGCCAAACTACGGATTTTTTTGTGAATGTATATTTATACTATATAACCGTTAATTATGAAAAAATCTGAACTTCGCACAATAATTCGTGAAGAAATTATAAAACAAACTAATAAGCAATCTTTAAATGAAGATATTGTAACTAATTTTTTAAATTATGTTGATAATCTTATTACAACTGGCAGAACTGCTGCTATTAAAAAAGAAGTTGAAGGAGAATTTAAAAAACGTTTAGATGTATTAGAACAAAATAGAAAAGAACTTGAACACTATATAAAAGGTAATTTATCAAAAGAAGAAATATCAATATTAATGAAAAAACTTATTCGTAAATAATGGCTTTAGATGACTCTTTATTTGGTTGGCAATTGACACCACAACAAATCGGCTTAAATCAAAATAAGAAGATTTATGAAGAGTTACGCACTATTATGGACGATATTTCAGATATTGTAAGTAGCGATATCGATAAATATAAACAACTTACTGATTTAGAAAAAGAGATATTACAAAAAGCATCATCTCATAAAAATTTATCTCGTGATGAATTAAAATATGCTGCACAAGTAGCTAATGATGCTAGAGAAAGACTTAATTTAGAATCTGAAATTGAGTCTAAATTAGCAGACCAACGAGATGAATTATTATCAGGCAATATATTTGTAAATTGGCATAAATCTTTAAAATCAATGTGGGGTGACATTACCCTAATGGCAAATGATTTAAAATTAACTGCTGTAGTATTTGGTGCTACTTTGGTTGAAAAATTAGTTGATGTAACTTCAACATTTTTTGCATTACAAAAGAGTGCTGGATTAACTGGAACTCAAACTTTAAAAATGGCAAAAAATACTGGATTTGCTGCTGTTGAAGGAATTGCTTATGGAATTTCTTTAGATAATGCAAATGAAATTGCCGGTAAATTAATAAGTTCAACGGGTGATTTAAGATTAGCAACTACAGATACAATTGTTGAAATAGGAAAAGCTGCTAATTATTATGGTATGGCAGAATCTGCAGCAGCAGATTTATATATAATGCAAAAAAGAATAAATGGAGCAACATTAGAACAAACTGCAGCAATAATTACACAAAGTGGTTTAGCACCCGGAAAGGTAATGGAAGATATGGCAAATAATGCTGAATATTGGGCTTCGTATTCAAAAAATGGAAGTAAAAATATTACAGACGCAGCTATAGCCGCTACAAAATTAGGAATTGGATTAAAAGGAATGTCAAGTATTTCTGATTCTATATTAGATGTAACAAGTTCAATTGAAGCTGAAATGCATGCATCTGTGTTATTGGGTAAACAACTTAATTATAATGCAGCAAGAGAACTATCATTAGCAGGTGATCATGCTGGTGCATTAAAAAGTATTGTTACCCAACTTGGTGGAATTAATGAATTAGAAAAAATGAATGTTCTTCAACGTAGAGCTCTTGCACAATCTATTGGATTGAGTGTTGAAGAAATGACTGCAATGGTCTCACAACAAGCAGCATTAAATGAAAAAACAAGTAATTCAAGAACTGTATCTGGGGATATATTATTATCACTTAAAAATATTAAAAATACAATATGGGGTAATATAGGTTTAGTAACCGGAACTGTTGCGTTTGGGGCTAACTTAGTTAGATTGCTTCCTACACTCGGAACAATGCTAACAAATATGAAAATTATGCCCGGTTTAATAGGTAAAATAAATAAGTTATTTACACCAGCTGAAGCATTAGGTTCCAAAAAAAAAGCAACTCCAAAAATACCAAAAGTTGATCCAAATGTTGCAAAAGTTGGTGGAATATGGCAAGGTTTGGGAAAAGCAATGCCAAGTATATTAATGGGTGCTGCAGCTATCGGAATTATAGCTGGTTCAATGTGGGTGTTAGGAAAAGCAATGCAAGAATTTCAAGGAATACAGTGGGAAACCATTGCTGTTGCTGGTGTTGCATTAACTGGATTAGTTGGTGTAATGGTTGGTATGGGTGCATTAATGAGTTCTGGTATTGGTGCTGTTGCTATAGTAGCTGGAGCTGCTGCTATTGGAATTATGGCTGTTGCAATATATGGCATAGGTAAAGCAATGCAACAATTAAGCAATCCATTACAATCATTTGCAAGTACAATGCCAATGTTGCCAAGTTTTGGTGCACAAATATTAGATTTTGGTAAATCAATAATTGATATGCCAATTGATGGTATATATGCAACTGCTGATGCAATGAATAAATTAGCAGACTCAATTGGAAATGTTGTAACTAATACAGGTGCATTAACAGCATTACCACAATTACAAAATTATAATATAGCAGGTATTGGTACCGAATCAAATAATGAATCTTTTAATCAACCATCTAATGCTGAAATTGTAAATAGATTAGATAAATTAATAATATTATTAGAACAAGGTGCTGATATTAGAATAAATGAAAAGCAAATTGGTGTATGGCTTGGTAAAATGACATCAAAAATTAATTCAATAGAAAATTAAAATGGCTTTAGATATTAACAAAATTCAAAATAAGCATTTATTGGATGTTGATCAACAACGTTCTTTATATGAAGCTAGTTTATTAGTTAATCCGCCAATTACACCCTCTATTGAAAAGCAAGTTGAATCACCATACAAAAAAGATACAATAACTTCTGGGGATCCAACCGGACTAGCATTAAAGCTAAAAGTAGCTGCATATGATACAGTTAATTTTGCTAAATTTTCATCTACACCAAAAGGAATATTATTTCATCTCTCACAAATGGGGTTGCAAATATCAAATCCTATTTCAGAAAATATTGATACTCAAATTTATAATCCAATTAAATTAGCTGCAAATATGGCAACAGCTCCATTTGGATTTAGATTTAGAAGAGATGGAGCATTAGTTGCAAGAAATTATGAACAAATTGATAGAACTGGTGGTAAAAATAGATTAGTATCGTTATATAATACATTTCAAACAGCTAAAACAGCAACAGCAGGTGCTAAAAAATCAAAATTAGGTAAATTTGTTTCTAAAGCTGCAAAAAAATTAGGTGTAAATCTTATGCCCGGAAAACTAATTCCAATGCAATCTGGACTTGGTGGGCCAAACAGTTTGTATGGATTAGGATTTACAAAAGTCTTTACAAATGCACCAGGAAATCCGGTTGAATGGGTAAATTCATATGATTTTGAAAGTAAATATAAGAAACGCGATATTACTATTAAATATGATGGTGGTGGATCACTAACTGTAACTGATGTTAATGATTCTGAATATAAAACAACTTATTTAATTAATGCATTAGCATTAGGGTATCCATCAGCATCAAACACACCAAACAGATTTAAATATTTTGATGAATATATTGATGGGCAATTAAAATACTTTTCAAATTATGAAACAGATGTATTGCAAAATAAACATATAAAATATAAAATACCAAATACATCCAAAAATATTTTAAGTAATGATCATATAGACCCAATATATAATGATGTATTAATTGATGAAGAACTAACCCCAGATTTTATAAAATTAGCTTTTAATAATGTATTAGATGGAAATAAATGGTTACAATTTAGAGCAACAATTCAAGGATTGAGTATAAAAATCAATCCGGAATGGGAAGGCATCAATTATGTTGGCAGACCTGAAAAATTCCATTTATACAAAGGATTCAATCGTACAATAGATTTTAATTTTATAACGGTTGCTTTAAGTGGTGATTTAATTAATATGTATAAAAAATTAGATTATTTACAGGGGTGTTGCATGCCGCGTGGTGCATCTAGAATGCAGGCTCCTATAATGAAATTAAAAATTGGTAATTTATTATTTGCAAATGGTAAAAATTCTGTTGCAGGTATAATAACATCATTAACATATGACATAGATGATTCTTATATATGGGATTTAGATGCAGAATTACCAATGTACATGAAAGTTAATATAAGTTATGAAATACTTGAAACAGATGCTAATATATTAGCAGGAAGTTATTTAAATAAACAATTGACAAATATTAAAAATATTAAAGCACAAGAACTTAAAAAATTGAAACCTGCATCTGAAAGAGAATATAGTGATCCATTACGTTTAAATAGCATATAATGATAAGTAGATATAGCACAACGGATATAGTAGCAGACAAATATAAACAAACAATTTATCCTGATATTCCAATAGTATTGGGTGATATTTATATTGAATCAAAACGTGGTGATAGACTTGATTTATTAGCAGCAAAATATCTTAAAGATGCTAGATTGTGGTATATAATTGCTATAGCAAATAATTTGGGTAAAGGAACATTTTTTGTAGCGCCGGGTATAAGACTAAGAATTCCAAATAACACATCAGTTTCGCAATATAATGTTTGATCATCAAATTCGATTAGAAATATTAAAAACATTAGAAGACAGACAATCTTCTAAAATTAATAAATTGGTGTATAATCAAAAAACACCGTGGATTCGCATGAATTCTTTAATGGCTATTGATGGTGATGAAAATTTACGAAAAGAATGGGAATTATCAGCCGGATTGAAAGGTAATAAATTTGGATTATATGATGTATATAATACGTCAGATGATATGTATACATCAAAACAAGAAAAAATTGTAACAATTGATGCTAATTCAAATATAACTTCTGTTGATTTATTAAATATGCCATTATTAGATGCTATAGATGCATCTATGATGCAACAAAATCAACCAACTGTTCCAGCCCCACTTGCAGTCGGGGTTACAAGAAAAATACAATATAATAAACAATATAAAGATGCTGGTGGATCATTTGGATTACGTCCAATGCCTGGTATAAAAGGTGCTACTATAAAGAATAAAGGTTCGATGGGGTCAACTCGTGAAGCTGTTGTTGAATTTGTATGTTGGGATTTAAATCAACTACAAATGCTAGAAAGATTATATATGGCATTTGGAAATTCAGTATTAGTTGAATGGGGTTGGTCAATTGATACAACAAATGGTCAAACATTTCGTGCATTAGATGAATTAGTTAATACACCAATAAGTGATGATAAAGCACTTTTAAAAATTATTGAAAAAATAAAAAAAACAAATGGACATTATGATGCTATGCAAGGTATTGTTAGTGATTTTCAATATCAATTAAATTCATTGGGTGGGTTTGATTGCACTACTACTATAACATCAATTGCTGATATGTTTTTATCAATGGAAATACATTCAACATCTAAAAATTTACAAAAAGAAGATGTAGATTCAAATAAAATTATTATTGAAAATTTTAAAAATGAATTAAACTCAATAATCAACAATAAAGTTGCTAAAAACGTACCTGATTCATTATATGCTGGTTCACAAAGATATAGCAGTACTCAAGTTTCAACTGAAATTGATGTTCCGAAAACTATATATGATTCAAATAATAATATAGTACGACTTTCAACAAATTATAAAATATTACCAGAAGACACAGTAGCACCAGATATTAAAGATCAAATTGATAAATCATCAAATGATGAAATACAGCATTATACATCTGTTGCATATCTAGATACAATTGTCAATAATAGTTTGTGCCCAAAAGATGAAAACGGGCAAATAGTTAAATTAGATAATTCAAATGTATGGATTAATTATAGACCTGGCATAGTATCTGGTGATCCTTCTATTTGTTTATTATCATCATATCAAAATCCTTCGGAGGATATCATTTTGCAAAACGGTAAAAAAGTAAAAGATAATGGCAATTATACTGATAAATATGATAGATTAAAAAATTATTTAGGGCCAATTAATACCCCACAACTTGCTGCAGAATTTAAAGACAATAAAATTAAATTACATTCTATATTAATTAATGTACAATATTTATATGATACATATAGACAATCATCTACATTATCAGAATTTTTAATAACATTATTTAATAAAATATCTGAGTCATGTGGCGGATTATGGCATTTTCAATTGCATATAGATGAAGATAAACCAAATATTATTTCAATTATTGATAAAAATTCAGAATACCCAACTACAGACCCAAAGACAATTACATTTAAGGTTTATAATAAAGATAGTATTGTAAAGGATGTTAATGTATCAACATTAGTTTCTGAAGAAATAAAAGCTATGACAATGTATAACACAAATCCCAGTGCATCAGCAGCTGGTAATACATCTTCATATGGATTCTTATTATATGGTGCACATCTTACAAATTTAATATATAAAAATATTGAGCAAGGAACGTTGACTGCAAATGATAAAACATTTGGAATTCAATATGATTATTATGGGCAGATGGCGGATGCTATAGAAAAATTATATAGATCATATACACCAGATATATCAGATACATGCAAGACAGCATTAAATAAATATATTGTAGATGTTTTGCAGATTGGTAATAATGTAGTTAGTGATAAACAAACTGTAATTTTACCAATATCAGTTTCAATTACATTAGATGGTATCAGTGGAGTGAAATTTGGTAATATTATAAATATTGATTATTTACCAACTCGTTATCTAGATAGCACATATTTTATGATTAAAGATGTAACTCACGTAATAAATAGTTCTGGTTGGACTACAACATTTGATACAGTTATTCAATTAAAAAGCGCACCAATATTATGAAATACTCACCCTTAGCCCAAATAAAACAATCAAAAATAAGTAGTATATATTATACTAATGGAAAAGAATTGATGTATGCTAATGGTGATGAATATATTGGTCAATATTATATTTTAGATGATGTATATTATGTTGGTTGCACATATCAAGATGATGCAATAAAATTATATACATATTCGAATAATTTAGATTATATTACATATTGTAATTTAAAAAATAGAATATATATAGTCAAAAATAATTTAATACCCAAACAATATATTCCTGTTATAACTAGCAAGGATATTGAAAATGGTAAAATTTATCGTCATTTCATTCGCCAAAGAAACGATGAACATTCCGCTGTTACTGAAATTGACGAAGGTCAATATAATAGTTGGATCAAAAAAGGTTCTGGAATTAATGAAAATTTTTATGTTGCTATTCGTATAGAGTGGCAAATTACAGGCAAATTAGAATCATCATATCATAATGGATTAATTATTGATGGTATAATTGATTTTAATAGAAAACAAGTTGAAGAACAAAAAGTTTTGGATTTATCAAATATAATTACAAGTTACGCAGAATATGCTTATCCTACATGAGAATCAGTTAAATACTGCATTATCTGAAATTAAAAATAATTATGTATTCTTGCATCCAATATTGCTAGATACAAACAAACATGTTGCATGTAATAAATTATGTGCAATGTATTGTTATGTATTAAAAACACATGAAGAATATTTATTTATTTATGATCATCCGTCAAAATTAATTGATATTTCGAATGTAAATTGGAATGAAGTTAAGATATTTACTTTTGATAAGAAGTCATTGATGCATATCCTAGGTGCACATGACAATATAATTGATATCAACCTATATTTACATTTTATAAATTCACAAATAATTGATGTAAATACATATAAGCATAACACCCAGCGAGTTTTAGAAGAAAAACATTATAATGCTGCAAATATAAGAAATGCAATTTCAATTCAAATTTTAAATGTGTGGGGTCGCAATCTTAAAGATTTATTTTTAACTTATGATTTTGCGCAAATTGAAGGATTTAATTTTTATAATGATATAGCAAATGAAGCATTATATAATATTGAAAAAAATGGAATTGCTTATACTAATTTAAACAAATATTTTCCATATAAACAAAAATATTTTACAAATAATTTAATTTATAGTAATTATAATCTAAATACAGCAACTGGTAGGCCATCTAACTGTTATGCAAATATTAATTTTGCTGCACTTAATAAAGAAAATGGAGAACGAAGTGTTATTTGCAGCAGATTTGGTACTGATGGATTATTAGTTGAATGTGATTTTGAATCATATCATATCAGATTAATTGCTGATTTAATTGGGTATAATTTACCAAATGAAAATGCTCATGCATATTTAGCTAAACAATATTTTCAGAAAGATGTTGTAACACCTGAAGAAATAAAAGAAGCAAAATTAATAACGTGGCAATTGCTGTATGGTGGAATACAAAAAGAATTTAAAGTTATTCCATTTTTTCAACAAACAGATGATTTTGTGCGAAATCTTTGGAATGAAAAATATATTAATAAAGATGTATATACAAAAATAGCAGGTAAGAAGATATTAGGTAAATTTGAAAATCAATACAAATTGTTTAACTATTTATTGCAAGCTCATGAGACAGAGAGAAATATGCAATTGATTTTAGATATTTCTAAATATTTAGATATCTATTTAAGTAGACTTATATTGTATCAATATGATAGTTTTCTTTTTGATATCAAATTAACAGAACTAAAAGATACACTGCCAACTTTAATTGATATTTTAAATGGTGATAAATATCCTGTTTCAATAAAATATGGTTTGAACTATCACAATATGCAAAAATACAAAATAAAATGATTTTAGATTACATATTACAAGAATTACAATGGAGATTAAAAAATCCATCAGTTATAGACTTTAAGCAAGAAAAAACACTTCAAACAGTTAAAGAAATATTATTAGAAATTACTGATGATAATAAATTGATTGATGAATGTATTACAAATTTACGTGAAGCTGAAAGTGATGAATTGTTGCAACATACAATTAAAAACCCGAAAACCGGAAATGATATAAAGATAGCAACAGCTTTGCAATTTGACCCAAATGGAAATGATAGTGAAATTTATAATATTGCTAAATTTGAATTAGAAAAGTTACATATGGAAAAAAAGAAAGAAGCAGAGTTTATTAAAAACAAAAAAAATAAAAATATTTTAACTGTTGGTGATAAACAATACGATAAAAATTTTATGAGTGATGGAGAAATAGAACATTTGCAAGATAAACTTGCTGATGAGAAAATTGATACACAAAATAAAGAAACTAATGTATTGTATAATCAAAAAGATAAAACATTAGTACCTGTAAATACAAAGGAATCTGCTTTATATACAGAACAAATTTCCCCAACAGAGGAAGAATTTGCTAAATTAAATATAGAAAAAATAGAACCAGCATATTCATTTCAAAATTATAATTTACAATTAGTACCACAAAAGTACATAAAAGCATTAGAAAGAATGCTGAATTATAATGGTAAAAATAAAAATATGCACCAAATTAAAAACATAATTAACACTGCAGGAGCTGGTGATATACAATCACAAGCAGGTGAATTAATGACTTTGGTGTTATGCAGTTTACAAGCAGATGAAGCAAATAAATTAACTAAAGAATTAGTTGCACATATAAAACAAACCGGTAATAAATCAGTTCTCACACATGATTGGGTAACTGCAGCAAATAATTGTGCAAATGCATTTCGTGTAAGAATTAAAAAACAATATGGAGAAAAAGCAACTATAGATGCATTAAGTTGGGATAATGAAAATGATGTATCACAATTAGGGTTGCTAGACTATAAACAAAACAAAGGATTTTCTTCAGATATTTATGTAAAAATATTAGTTGATGGTAAATATATATTAGATGAACCATCATTAAAGAAAGATGATGTTGTTAATTTATGGAATGGATCAGTTGGTGAATTCACTAAATATACAGATGAGTTGCCATCTAATGTTGATGTTAATATATTTAAAGAAAAAAGAAAATTACAATTTGAAGATTTTTTGAAAGCTAACGAAGATAACGTTATAAATAATATTCAATTATCAGATTTAGATTCAGATGAATTTAAAGAAGCAATTGATGATATTGCTAAAGGTAATGCAAAAATAGATACATATAAAAAAGAGTTAACAGAATTCTTTGCAAAGTTACAAGATGCTATTAATAATAAAAAAGCTAATGAAACACTAATTGATATAATTAGAAGTTCAAAATTTTTAGGTACGAAAAATAAAAAAGGAGAAGAAGTACCAAGCAAAGACCAAAGACATATAAATAAATACATATTATTATCAATACAATTATCAGCAAAATTAGGTGATGTTAAATCAGACAAATTTGTCAATCAACATTTACAAGAATCTAGAGGATTTGCTAAAAATGCTACTTTAGCAATTGCAAGTAACAAAGAAATTAAATTCGGTGTAATTAATAGTATTCGTGAAAATTTACCAATTAAATCAATTGCAAGTGCTGAAGAATCAATGTGTATTGGTTCATTATCACTTGATATGTTTACATTGGAAAAAATGTTTGGTACAACTGATTATGAAAAAATAGCAGATAAACTAGAAATTGGGGGTGATGATGAAAATCCAACAATTAATTATATTGCTGATGTTGAAGGTATAAAGAAAAATATTAAGATTGCAAATATAAAAATTCGTGAAGATGGCATGGGATATGGCGGAATTTTTAAATTTGAAATGAAATTAAATTCAAACTTTGCAACAAACTTATATAAAGCGCATGTCGAAGTATATGGTGCAGAATCAATAAATGCAAAAGATACAAAGAAATTTGAACAACGCATAAAAAATCAAGAATTATAATGCAACAGCTATTATGCACATTTACAGATAAATGGTCGTTACTTTCAACATTAAATAAAATAAAGGAACGTTATATTTTAAAAGATAAAAAAGTTTACAGTTATGATGTATTACCATTAGTTACTGAATACATTTATGTATATAGCGTAACACAAACAATACAACCATTACAAAATACTTTATCAATTCATAGAAAAAATAATTTAAATATATTGTATACTATCAATGCATTGAATTGTTTAATATGTGAATCGAATAACGGTGTATTGGATAAAAATTATAAAATTAATTGGGAAAATTACCAAAATAAATTCATACTCAGTAACCCTGACAATTCTACAAGGATTTTGCATATAAAATTAAGGGAAGTAGTTGAGTTGAATTAGAATTTTTGACATACTTATGTAATATTAAAATTACGTCGACTGTAATAAAAATTAATTATTAACAATTAAAAATTAAACAACATGGCTATTAACTTAGATGCTATCAAGAAAAAGTTGGCTGCAATGCAGACCGCTTCAAATCGTTCAAACCTTCAATGGAAGCCTGAACCAGGCACTACGATTTTAAGAATCGTTCCAAATCAATTTCAAATTGATAATCCTTTCACAGAGTTGTATTTTCATTACAACATATCAAAACGTCCGATCCTTTCGTTATCAACATTTAATGAATCAGACCCAATAGTTGAATTTAGTGACAAGTTAAAACAAACTGGCAATAAAGAAGACTGGAAGCTTGGTAAAAAAATGGAACCAAAATTAAGAACCTATGTACCAGTGATTATTCGCGGTAAAGAAAAAGAAGGTATTAAATTTTGGGCATTTGGTAAAGAAATTTACACTGAATTGCTAAAAACAATGTCTGACCCTGATTATGGTGATATTACTGATCCAATGCACGGTAGAGACATAACGGTTGAATATCAAACTCCTGCTGAAGCTAAGAATGATTATGGTAAAATGACCATAAGAATGAAACCAAGCCAATCACCAATTTCAACTGACACTGATTTAGTTACAAAATTATTAAGTGAGCAACCTAATATTTTTGATATTTATAAAAAGTCTACTTATGCTGAAATAGCAGAAGCTCTTGATAAATATATGAATTCTTCAGAAGAAACTGAAACAGATGAAGCTGCAGCAACTACTGAAGAAGTACATGATACTCCACCAGCAGCAAAAATGACTGATATTGATAAAGAGTTGGATGATTTATTTCCAGCAAAACCAGCAATAAAAAGTAAGAAATAATTATGGCAAAAAAGGAAAAAGTTCCTAAAGCTGTAGACACAAATAAATCCTCTAAATCAGTTGAAATAGAGGATTTAGCTTCTGTACTCCAAGCATCGTTAAATGCTGACTTTAAAGGTTTAAATTATAAAGTTGCATCAATATTTGGCCAAGATGACGATATTGCAACTGATGTAAAGGATTGGATAAGCACGGGGTCTACGTTACTTGACTTGGCTGTATCAAACAGACCAAATTGCGGCGTTCCATGCGGTAAAATACTGGAGTTTTCAGGACTTGAGGGGAGTGGCAAGACTCTGCTGGCAGCACATATATGTGCTGAAACTCAAAAACGTGGCGGGTTTGCTGTATATATTGATACTGAAAGCGCATTATCTTCAGAATTTATCGAAGCAATTGGTGTTGATAAAAAGAAATTACTTTACATGCAGCTTGAGACAATTGAAGATTGCTTAGATGCTGTTGAAAAATCAATTATCAAATTTAGAGAAACAAATAAAAAAACATTTTTAACAATAGTTGTAGATTCAGTAATGGGTGCATCAACTAAAGCTGAAATGGATGCTAATTTTGATAAAGATGGTTATGCAACTCAGAAAGCAATTGTAATGGGTAAGGGATTGCGCAAAATTACTAATCTTATTGCAAGAGAAAATGTATTGGTAGTATTCACAAATCAATTGCGTGTTAATATGAATGCAATGTTTGGTGAAAAATACTCTACTAGCGCAGGTAAAGCACTCCCATTTCACGCATCAGTTAGGTTGCGAATTACATCAGTTGGAAAGTTAAAAGCTAAAGTTCATGGGGTTGATCAAATAATTGGTGTTAAAACATTAGTTAAAGTAATTAAAAACCGCGTGGGTCCGCCCCATAAAGCAGTTGAATTTGATATTTATTTTGATAGAGGAATAGATGATACAGGTAGTATGCTTGAATTATTGAAAACTTATAAAATTTTAACAAAAGTTGGATCAAAATATGTATATGCTAATCCTGAAACTGGTGAAGAAATATATGAGTTTAAAGAATCAGATTATGAAGATTTGAAAAAATCAAAACCAGAAATTCATGATACTCTCTATAGAGAATTATGCGACTTATTCATAATGAAATATAAGTCATCTGAATTAAGTAAAGATGATATCGAAACAGACGTTTCAGAAGACCAATAATACACAACATTGAATGCCACTTTAAAGTGGCTTTCTTTTTTAAAAAGTTATATATGAACCCACATTATGCTGCTTTATTAGCACAAATAAAAGAAGAACCAAGAGAAGAATTACACAAAAATTCTAGAATATTATTAATTGATGGTATGAATACATTTATTCGTGCTTTTTGTGTAAATACTTATGTAAATGATAACGGAGTACCAATTGGCGGTATTGTAGGATTTTTATATAGTATTGGTTATGCAATAAAAACATTCAATCCAACTCGCTGTATCATATTGTTTGATGGCGAGGGTGGCAGTAAAAGAAGAAAAGAAATCTATCCAGAATATAAAGGTAATCGCAGTCAAGCTGCAAGAATAACTAAGCATCCAATATTTGTTGATCGTATAAACGAACGTGCAGCAATGCAATTTCAAATGAAAAGAATTGCTTTATATTTACAAAAATTACCAGTTCAATATTATATTGCTAATGACATAGAAGCTGATGATGCTATTGGTTATTTAGCAACAAATACATTTAAAAATAGTGAAGTAATTATAATGTCTTCAGACCAAGATTTTTATCAACTTATAAATGATAAAATAAGTGTATGGAGTCCGACAAAGAAAAAAATATATAATGAACAATCATTTTTTGAAGAATTTAATTATGCGCCTCAAAATCATGGTGTAGTAAAATGTTTCATGGGTGATAAAAGTGATAATATCCCCGGAGTGCATGGAGTTGGCTTGAAGACATTATTAAAAAACTTTAAAGAATTTAATGATAAATCAAAACGAATTCAAATTAGTGATATACTTATCAAAAGTAAAAATGAAGAAAATAACTTTTATAAAAAAATATTAGCTAACGAAGCTGTTTTATATAAAAATTATAGTTTAGTTAAATTATCAGACGAATATATACCAAGAGAAAAGCGTATTATAATTGATAATTATATTCTGCAACCAATAAATCAATTGCATAAATTAGATATAATGAAATTAATGATTGAGGATGGTGTTGTATTTAAAAATCCTGATATTTGGATTAATCAAACATTTAATAAATTAAGTTTATTTGCTAGAAATGAGTGAAGTTCAAAAAATATCTGAATTTGGGTATACGTATCAAATTAAACTAATCACTTCAATATTAACAGATCAGGCATACTTTGAACAAATCCATGATATTTTAAAACCTGATTTTTTTGAAAATGATGCTATAAAAAAAATAGTTGATATTACAATTAATTATTTTAAACAATATAAATCATTACCATCAGTTGAAGTATTTGCGGCAAAGTTTAAAGAAATTGATGATACAATATTAATAAACAATGCAAAAGATATATTAAAGAATGCATTTCAATATGTTACAGCAAGTGATTTACAATTTATTAAAGATGAAACTTTAAAATTTTGTATAAATCAAAATCTTAAGAAAGCTATATATGATTCAGTAGAATTGCTTGAGAAGGGTGATTTTGGTGGAATTAAACTTTTAATAGATGATGCTTTAAAAGCTGGAATGAATAAAGATGTTGGGTTGGATTATAAGACTAGCGTAACTTCTAGATATGAAGATAAAAATAGAAATCCAATTCCAACTGATTGGGAAGTTATTAATGATTTGTGTAATGGTGGCCTTGGGGCTGGTGAACTTGGAATAGTAGCGTCATCAGCGGGTGGAGGAAAATCATGGATTTTAGCTAATATTGGTGCAGCATCCATAAAGAAAGGTTATACAGTCTTACATTATACCTTAGAACTTTCAGATGAATATACAGCTATGAGGTATGATGCTATATTGCATGGCATGCCATTTCAAGATTTAAAATTTCATGTTGAAGAATTTAAACAAAAAATATCAGAATTACCCGGTGAATTAATAATAAAATCATATCCTTCAAGAAATGCATCAATATTAACTATTGAAGCACATATTGAAAAAATGATACAAGTTGGCAAAAAACCTGATATAATAATATTAGATTATGCTGATTTATTAAAACCAAACATTACACATAAAAACTTGCGTTCTGATGAACTTATCGGAAATATATTTACAGATTTACGTGGATTAGCTGGAATTTATAAAATTCCTATCTGGACTGCTAGCCAAGCAGGGAGAGAATCAGAAAATTCAAATATAATTGAAGGAAATAAAATTGCAGCATCATATGAAAAGATTATGATTGGTGATTTTGTATTTTCATTAGCAAGAAAAACTGAAGATAAAGCTGCTGGAACTGCAAGAGTATTTATAATCAAAAATAGATTTGGTCCTGATGGATTGACATACCCATGCAAGACAAACATGAGCACTGGATTAATTACAATATATGAAGCATCTAGTATCGACGGAAAGTCAGCACAAAAAGATATGGACAATGGTAGTGCATTTGTCAAAAAACATTTAGCAAATAAATATCAAGAACTTTTTAAAACAACATAATGATATACACTTACGAACAAGCATTTAAAGCATCACTTGAATATTTTAATGGTGATGAACTAGCAGCAAATATTTGGATTGGAAAATATTGTTTGAAAAACGATAAAGGTGAATTATTAGAACAATCACCAACAGACATGCACAAAAGAATAGCTAAAGAATTAGCACGTATTGAACAAAAATATCCAAACCCAATAAGTGAACAAGAAATATTTGATTTGATTGACAAATTTAGATATATTGTTCCTCAGGGTAGCCCAATGGCTGGGATTGGTAATAATGAACAAGTAGTTAGTTTAAGTAATTGTTTTGTAATAGGCAATGGCGCAGATTCATATGGTGGCATCATGCAAATAGACCAAGAACAAGCTCAACTTATGAAAAGACGCGGTGGGGTAGGTACAGATTTATCTCATATAAGACCCAAAGGATCGCCAGTTAAAAATTCAGCATTAACATCAACTGGAGTTGTTCCTTTTATGGAACGATATTCGAATACAACAAGAGAAGTAGCGCAGGATGGAAGAAGAGGTGCATTATTAATTTCAATATCATGTAAACACCCAGATGTTGCGGATTTTATAGATGCTAAATTAGAAAAAGGAAAGGTTACTGGAGCAAATATATCGGTCAAAATGACTGATGATTTTATGTATAGTGTTGTTGCTGATGATGATTATTTATTAAGATATCCAATTGATTTAAATGTTGATACAATTATATCATCTAATTATGATTATAATAAATTATATGTAGTTGATGGTGGGTATATTAAAAAAATTAAAGCAAAAGAACTTTGGAAAAAATTAATGTATAATGCATGGAAATCTGCTGAACCTGGAATATTATTTTGGGACACAATTATAAGGGAATCCCCCACTGATTGTTATAAAGAAGAAGGATTTAACACTGTAACTTGCAACCCGTGCGGGGAAATTCCACTTTGTCCAAATGATTCCTGCCGTTTGCTAGCAATTAATTTTTATTCATATGTTAATAATGCATTTACAAATGAAGCTTTTTTTGATTTTAAATTATTTAAAAAACATTCAATTATAGCACAACGTCTTGCTGATGATATTATTGATTTGGAATTAGAAAAAATTGATACAATACTTGAAAAAATAAACCAAGATCCTGAAGAAGATGAAATTAAACAAATTGAAATTAATTTATGGAAAAAAATAAAACAATCAGCAATTAATGGAAGAAGAACTGGCACAGGATTTACAGGATTAGGTGATTGTATTGCGGCATTAGGATTAAAATATGGTACAGGTGAAGCAACTGAATTTGCTACTAATTTGCAAAAAGAATATATTGTAAATTTATATGAATCATCTATTATAATGGCAAAAGAACGTGGTGCATTTCCTATATGGAATTATGATAAAGAAAAAAATAATCCATTTATAAATAGAATATTAGATAATGATTTACTTGAAATTCATAAACAATGTGGTAGACGAAATATATCTCTTGCTACAGTTGCCCCAACTGGTACAACATCCCAAATGACTCAAACTTCTGGAGGAATTGAACCAGTATTTAAACTTGCATATACACGCAGAAAGAAAATAAATCCAAGTGATAAAAATGCACGTGTTGATTTTGTAGATGAAACCGGCGAAAAATGGCAAGAATTTAATGTTTTGCATCATAAATTAGTTGATTGGTATTTAATTAATAATGCTAATGAATTTAGTGATATTCTTTCATGTAAACGTTTTCTAGAAGCTCTTGATAAAAAAACATTGGATGATATCATTAAGAAATCTCCTTATTATGGTGCAACGGCAAATGACATCGATGCACTTGAAAAAGTACATATGCAAGGGCAAATACAACAATATATTGATCATTCAATTAGTGTTACAGCTAACTTACCTATTAATACAACAGTTGAACAAGTAAATGATTTATATATTAAAGCTTGGAAAGAAGGTTGCAAGGGTTGTACTGTATATCGTGAAGGTTCAAGAAGTGGTGTATTAATTAATAAAGAAGACGGCGGACTAGTCCGCGGACAAGTTCCTCGTAATGGCCACATAATTACAAATTCAGCACCAAAAAGACCAAAAGAAATTCCATGTGATATTAAATATGTTACATCAAAGGGTGTAAGATGGATGGTATTAGTTGGTAAATTAAATGGCATGCCTTATGAAGTATTTGCATTTAAAAAAGAAAATGTAACAATAGCAGAAAAGTTTACAGAAGGCAAATTAATTAAAATTAGAAAAGGCGGAGTTTATAATTTAGAAATTCCGGGAGTTGCTTTAATTGAAAATATTAATGAACTATTTGATACCGGCGGGGAAGAAGCATTAACAAGAATGACTGCACTGGCATTAAGGCATGGTGCTGATGTTAAATTTGCTTATGAACAACTTGATAAATCAAAAGATGATATCATTTCATTTGGTAAAGCAATTGGAAGAGTTCTTAAAAACTATATAAAAGAAAATGATACACCTTCAAATACTAAATGTCCTAACTGTAATGCAGAAGATGGACTATATTATTCAGAAGGATGTGTAAGATGTAAATATTGCGAATATGGGAAATGTTAAAATACCAAAAATGATTGAAAAAAGTTTTGGTGCCGGTACTGTTGCAATGGTTGAAAATCCGGATTATTATATATTTGATGATGAAGGTAATAGAATACGAGCACCCAAACGCAGAAAACCTACTAATTTTACACCAAAGAAAAAGAAGAGAAAATAGATAATACAAAATTTGGAATTTAGTATCTTTATTAAGTAGTTAAAATATTAAAAATCACAAAAATTTAATTGAATGAAACAAATACATGCAGATTATAAAGATTTCTTGAAAGAAGAAGTTATATATGATTACGCTATTGTTGACCCGCCTTGGTCATATGATGATATAAGACCAAAATTAAAAATAAATCAACTATCATATAATTTATGGGATAATACTGATTTAAATTTAATTTTTGACAAAATTAATGCTAAATATTTGTTCATATGGGTTACTAATTCAATGATTGAAAATGTATTTAATAGTGATTTTAAAACTTATAAATATAAAACATTAGTTACATGGTCAAAGCTTACGACTAAAGGTAATTTATTTTATGGTCTTGGAAATCATTTTAGAAACAATACAGAGCATTTAATGCTTTTTACCAATAAAAAAGTTAAACCATTGCGAAGTTCAAAAAGAAACTTAATTGTTGAAGCGTGTGGTAAAAGAACTCAAAAGCCAAAAACCTTTGAATCAGCATTGATATCTGAATTTGAAAATAAAGGAATGAGTGGATTATATTTATTTTCAGGTGATTGTATTATGTTTAATGACTTTAATATAGATTGTGTAGATATAAATTTTTAAAATATGAAATTAATTAATTCAAGTTATGAAATTTTAAGTAAACAGCAAATTTGAGAGAATGGCGAACTATTTTTAAACAGAGAACTTCAACTGCTGCGCATTCACAAATGAGAGAATTAATGATTCCTTTACTTAAAGATTTACAAAGTAAAATACCTGTGATTTTTGATGATATAATTGTAAAATAAAAGTCCTCACAATAAATGGAATAAAATGAAAAAAGTTATAATAATAAATGGAACAGCTAGATCAGGCAAAGATACTGTAGTTGAAATATTTACTAAATTGCAAAATAAAATAGTTTTTAATAAATCAACTGTTGAAATACCTAAAGAAATAGCTACAAGTATAGGTTGGGACGGAACTAAAGATGATAAATCAAGAAAGTTTTTATCTGATTTAAAAGATTTAATTACAGAATATAATGATGGAATATTTAAATCATTAATTAACTTTGTTAATTTACAAAATCAATATTCAGTAATATTTATTCATTGCAGGGAACCTAAAGAAATTGCTAAATTTAAAGAATATTTTGGTGATCAATGTGTTACTTTATTAGTAGATGCACAAAAAAGATTAAAACATATTCCTGATAATCATGCAGACAAAAATGTATATAATTATAAATATGATTTAGTAATTGATAATAATAGTACAATAGAAAATTTGCATGAAGAAGTAAAAAAATTGATTGAATTTTAAAAATTAACATACATATAATTGAAAAATTAAAATAACATTTTTATAAAACTGGAGGTAAATATGTATTATGCAAGTAAATTTGAAGATTTATTTAATGGCACTTTTTTTGATGCATTCGAATTCCCATACCAGAAAGTCGCAAATGTTAAAACACTTGATAACGTATACGTTATTGATGTAGTTGCGCCTGGGTTGGAAAAAGAAGACTTTAAAATAAAAGTTGCTGAAAATAAATTAACAATCAAGGTTGATAAGCAATTGAAGTATCAATCAAACAAAATTGATTACTATTGGCAACTACCGGATGATGTAGATGCATCAAAAGTAACTGCTAAGTATGAAGCTGGCATATTAGTTGTGAAAATAGCTAAGCTAGCTAAAAAGTTGAATCCTACAAAAGAAATTGTTGTAGATTAAAATTAAACTGTTGCATCCAAATAAACTTACAGGGTTAATGAATATAACTAGGTTATTGAAGTTAATTGCGAGTCTTGGTTGAATTAAAGGTTTTAATGCTTTTCTAATAATTTCGTAAAATAATTATAGAAAAGCATATTTTTTTATATTGTTTCAAAAATTTTGACATATATATTGTCACAAAAGTAAAAGTTATAAAATTTTAAAAGTTATGAAAGGACTTGCTTACTGGGCAGGAATTGAAGTGGAGGGCACTTTTTCTGATATTCCAACATTATTTATTCGTAGTGAAATTCCAAAAAATTATAAAGATTATCCTCATTTATATTTTACATATGAATGGGTTGAAGCTTGTATTGCAAATAAAAAATCATGGGATTTAATTGCAGATATTATGGATGCAACTAAAATTGCAATTTCATTAGAAGCAAATGATAAAACATTACGTAAAATTCCAAAAAGAATTTACAATCATGCACATATTCTTTATAGAATGCAAGTTCCAACGTGCGACATCGATTATTTAAAAAAACAAGATTGCATTACAATTGACAATGGGGAATACAATACTTATGTTGTAGCTAAGCATATTATGCAACACGTAGATGCTGATAGTTATAAGTTTGATACCATAAAAATTTAATTATGAAGACATTTGTAGTAATATCGATTCAGATTGAGGGTTTGCATCAATGGAAAGATGCATTTGAAAAAGCACAAACAGTTGGATTTCTTCAGCATTTGCATAGGCATCAATTTTACATAAAAGTAAAAAGACTTGTATCACATGCAGATCGCGATGTAGAGATTATACTCTTTAAGAGATTTATAATTGATTATCTTAAAAAGAAATATTATTCCAAAACATATGATTGTTTAATGTTTAATAATATGTCATGTGAAATGATTGCAACTGAAATATTAAATGAATTCGGGTGCCAATCTGTGGAAGTGCTTGAAGATGCAGAAAATGGAGCTATTGTAGAAATTTAAAAATTAAATATGAATAACGTTATTAAAGAAAAACACAATGTATTTTATTTCCCATTGGAATCATTAAAGTCGCGTTACACGCATCAATTATCTAACGAGTGGATACCTGCGACATTTGAAAAGTACAAAAATAAAATTAATTTTGTTGTAATAGAAGGAGATGATTCAGCTAATGGAGATGTGCAGGTGGGGCAAGTTCTAGATGCCATCGGCCGCGGGAAGTTTGCATTACAACAATGTAAAAACTTTCTTAATAAAATAGCTGCAGGTGAAGTTAAAAATGGTGACACAATATTTTTGCAAGAATTTTGGACTGCAGGTGTAGAAAGTATTTTTTATGCACTTGATTTATATAATATTAAAATTAATGTGTATGCTACGTGCTGGGCACAGTCCGTGGATCAATTTGACTTCACATATAACATGAGAAATTGGATGAGGCCATATGAAATTGGCTTAAGTAAGCGACTTAACGCAATCTTCGTTGCATCAACAATTCACAGAGATGAGTTAAAAGCTGCTGGATTTGAATGCCCTATTCATGTTGTATCTCTAACAGTTGATTCTAGATTAGTTAAAAATAAAATTAACAAAACTGATAAAGTTAAAACTAGTAAAGTTGTATATACTAGTAGATATGATTCAGAAAAGAATCCATTTTTTATGTTAGAAGTTGCAAAGAAATTCTTAAAAAGATATCCGAGATGGGAATGGGTTTGTACTACTAGTGCATCCAAGTTAAGAAGTAACATGCCCGGTATAGTTGATGAATTATATAAATTTGCACAAGAAGAACCAAGATTTAAAATAAAAGAAAATTTAACAAAGGAACAATATTACGAAGAACTATCTTCAGCAAGTGTTCAATTTAATAGTGCATTACAAGATTATGTTTCATTTACTGGTGTAGAAGCATCAATATTTAGATGTAATTTAGTATATCCTGATTTTAGGTCATTTAAAGAAATGATACCACCAAGATTAAGATATACAGCATTTAATGTTGAAAGTGCTATACAAACATTAGATAATGCAATTCATTATACAAGTGATAATGAAACTAATTTGTATACTAATAATATCATTGAAAATTCTGATTATGGAAGAGAATTAATGTGTTATATTATAGTTAACGGAATAGACCGCGAATACAATATATGGCACGAAAAAGAAGCAATTAAATACTTAATAAATCATAATGAATAAACATAAATTTATTTACTTTCCATCAATGTCTACTGGTGGAATGCGCCAATGGCTAAAACTTAATGAAATTATTAATCCATTAGATGTTAATAATAAAATACCAATTCGATATTATTCAGATGATATGCCTGAAGCATGGAGATATAAATTTTATCTTACAACAGCAGGCCATAATTATAAAGAAAAGACTTTTCGAAAAACATGGGGATTAGAGAATTCACTTGTAATGGGTGATAGTGGTGGATATCAAATAGCAACTGGTGCTTTAAAATGGTCAACATTATTACGTGATGAAATATTTGAATGGTTAGAAACTAATTCAGATATTGCTATGAACTTAGATATTCCGCCACGTTTAAATTATTTAGGAAGATTTAATGAAGCACTTGATATTAGTTTAGAAAATTTTAAAATATTTGAAAAGAAACAATCAGGTAAAACAGATTTTTTAAATGTGTTGCAAGGAAGTTCGTCAAATGAAGCTGAATATGTTGCGTGGTACAAAGCAGTTAAAGGATTTGATTTCCAAGGTTGGGCTCCATCAAATTGCCGTGATATAAAAAGAATGGCATTTACAATGGCATTATTACTTGAAAACGGTGAACTTGATAACCCAAAAAATAAATGGATTCATTATTTAGGCATAACGGGGATAGACCATTTGTTAATGCTTGCTATAATGCAAAAGTTTGTTAATAAAAGATTTAGCCATAAAATAGTATTAACGACTGATAGCAGTTCGCCAAGTAGAGCAACTAATTATGGAACATTTTATTATGGATTTAATTGGGATAAATTAACTTGGAAGTCATTATATTTTCCAAAAGATGGCAGTGTAACATATGATAACGATGCTAGTTTACCATGTTTGCTTGATTGTATTGCATGTAAAGGCCATACTGTTGGGGTTGATTTAGCTCCATGGGATAGACGTTCTGTTAAAATAACTACTTTGCATAATCTATATGTATTTTTAGATGCAATAAAGAAAATTAATACAATTATAGATTCAGATGACCAAGCAATTAAAGAAGTTTTCAACAATGATTGGTGGCAAGTTTATTGTAGTATCAAAGAAATGTTTGAGGGTGTAAATAAACCACTTGAAGTGTATGAAAAATACAAAAATATATATTTGAAAATCAGTGCTGATGCTACTGATGTAAGTGATAAAGAAAGTATTAAAACATTTTTTGAATTTTAAATTATGAAAAATTTTAAAAAAGAATTAGAAACGTTAATTAATCAATGTTCACTTGAGAATGAAAGTGATACACCAGATTTTATTCTTGCTGAATATTTACAACGTTGTTTAGATAATTATAATAAAACTTTACAAATGCGTGAAGAATGGTGGGGTAGACCAATTAATAATCAAATTGATTTACGTGAAGAAGTGATTGAAAATTTAAGAGAACAAGATTGTAGTGAAGAAGATGCAATTGATTCTGCTAGAAGAAATTAAAATATTTCTGCAAGTTTTCAATATATTGAATTAATAAAAATGACATACATATAATAAATTATTTAAATAAAGTTATAAAATGAAAAAGAAAGAACTGTTACAGTTTATTGAAAAATATTCGCTTGGCTCGCAAGTAGAATCAGTCAAATGGGAAATCTCCCAAAAAACAGCTAAAGTATTATTTAATACTGAAGACAAAACTCTTATTGGTAATGTCAGTATGAAGCAATTTGATAATGCTGATATGGAATTTGGTATTTATGAAACATCAACATTAGTAAAAATGCTTAGTGCTGTTGGTGAAGATTTAGATTTCAAAGTTAATCAACAAGGTGGAAAATCAGTAAATATTACATTAGTAGATGATGAAGTTAATTTAACTTATATTCTTTCAGACCCAGCTATTATTCCTAAAGCAGGCATCCCAAAACAATTACCGGACTTTGAACATTCGTTTGAAATCACAACTGATTTTATTAATAAGTTTAATAAAACTAAGGGTGCAATTGATTCAACTATTATTGCTTTCAAATCAAAAGATGCTGAAACAATAGAATTAATTCATGGGTTTAATCAAGTTAATTCAAACAGGATTACTTTTTCAACTAAAGCAAAAAGCAAAACAACATTAATTCCAATTTGCTTTAATAGTGATTATTTAAAAGCTGTGTTAAATGCTAATAAAGATTTAATAACTGGAACACTTTATATTAGTAGTGCTGGTTTATTAAAGTTAGAATTTGATAGTGTTGGGTATACAAGTCAATATTTCATGGTTAAGCTTGAATTGAATTAATAAATGATAGAAAATAAAGAGCATACTTTATGGGTGGAGAAATACCGCCCAATTAAGTTAGAAAATTATATTGGAAACGAACATTTAATTAGCAAGGTTAAAAATTATCTTGCTGATAATGATATACCTCACTTACTTCTATCAGGTACAGCAGGAACTGGAAAAACTACTTTAGCAAAACTTATTGTTAATAATATTGAATGTGATTACATTTATATAAATGCTTCAGATGAAAATAATGTTGAAACAATAAGAACAAAAGTTAAAAATTTTGCAAGCACAATTGGATTTAAATCTCTAAAGTGCGTTATACTTGATGAAAGTGATTATATAACAGCTAATGGACAAGCAGCTTTGAGGGCTCTTATGGAACAATTTTCAATGCACACAAGATTTATTTTAACTTGTAATTATATTGAAAAAATAATTGAACCAATTCGTTCAAGATGCCAGATGTTCCAAATTGTTGCACCATCAATGCAAGAAGTAGCAAAACATACAATCCGCATCTTAACTGAAGAAAAAATACAATTTAAAACAGAAGATGTTGCAACCATTGTAAAATCATCTTATCCTGATATTCGTAAGGTTATTAATACATGCCAATTACATTCAAATAATGGAGTTCTAGAATTAGATACACAAAGTATTATTGAACAAAATTATATGATGAAGATTGTTGAAATATTAAAGAAAGAAAGGAATAAACAAACTGCTTTCTTAACTATTAGACAAATATTAGCAGATAGCAAAGTTCGTACATTTGAACATTTATATAGGTTTATGTATGACAGTATAGAAGATATTACTAAAGATGCAACTAAACAAGCTGAATTAACTATGCATATTGCAGACGGTCAATTTCGTGATGTATCCGTTGTTGATAAAGAAATTAATGTAATGGCTATGTTTATTAATATTATAAATAGTTTATAATGTTCAATATATTTAGCAATACTAGTAATATTAATTTTATACCACAATATTTGATTAAAGAAGAGTGTTGTGGTAATTGCGAAAAATGTAGTAATAAACATAACAAAAAGAAACGTATTATACCTTATGTACCTGAAAGTGAGAGGTCAAAACTAAGTGAAGGAGTAGATGGCAACAAAAGCAATTAGTATTATAGATTTTTTAAGTAATTTAACTATTAATAAAACTCCATGGAAATCATATACAGAAAGTGAACGTAAATGCTATTCACCTTACATGATTAATAAGTGGTTGTCAATGAATAGTGATTGTTTGGAATTAATTAATATGTTGCAGCAATATACTGTTTCATTATTAACTCCTGAACAATCATATAATATTTTATTAAATACTTTACCTAAAAAGAAAATATATTTAAAATATGTAAAGGGCAAAGGAGTTGATAAATATAATAAAGAATTAGTTAATTATATTTCAATTTATTATGAGTGTTCAGTAAATGAAGCTGAAGAATATTTAAACATTTATTTCAGCAATCCAATGATGTTTTTACAAGTGAAAGAAATATTAAAGAAATTTGGTTTAGACGAAAAAAAAATAACAAGTTTAATTAAAATAAATAAAACGAAAGATGAGTAACACATTAAAAAACAACAAATTACAAGTTCATGTTGAAGATGAATTGTACAATATTATTTTGTCAACTGCAGCATTAAAGCATCGAACAGTATCATCGTTTCTTAGGGAAATGATTATAGAAGAATTGCCAAATGAAATTAGAAACGAATTTGATAATATAAAATATGAATAAATTCAGCCCAATACTTGACAAAATTATAATTAAACCGCAAGATAGAAAAGATGTTTCTACAGGTGGAGTTATTTTGCCAGAAAGTGCTCAAAATGAAGCAACTATTGGTGAAGTTATAGCGGTTGGCCCGGGATATATGGATTTTACAACTGGAAAAATAAATCCATTGTTTACAAAGGTAGGTGATACAGTATTATATCCTAAATTTGGAATGCTTAAATTTGAGCATGATGGCGAAACATTCATTATTGGCAAAGAAAACGATATACTAACAGTTATTAATAAATAAACATGAACAATAAAGAGTTACATTTTAAAGAAGATGCAAAAAATAAGTTAAAAGCTGGTGCAGATAAGTTATATGATGCTGTGAGTGCTACATTGGGGCCTGGGGGTCGTAATGTACTTATTGAAAATGAATATCACAAACCTAGTATCACAAAAGATGGTGTAACAGTTGCTAAATCAATAACATTACAGGATCCTGTTGAAAATATGGGTTGCGAAATAATTAAAGAAGCAGCAATTCAAACTGGTGATGTAGCTGGTGATGGTACTACAACAGCAACTATTCTTGCCCATGAAATATTTGATCAAGCATTATATAATATCAACCAACTTAAATGTAATCCAATAGAGATTAAACGTGGTATTGATATGGCAGTTAAAGATGTAATTGCTGAATTAAAATCACATAAAAAGGATATTAAAACAACTGATGAAATCATTCAAGTAGGAACTGTTTCAGCAAACAATGATGTTGAAATTGGTAAACTAATTGCATCAGCAATGGAAAAAGTTGGTCTTGATGGAGTTATAACGGTTGAAGAAAGCAAACGTAACGAAACTACATTAGAAGTAGTTGAAGGTATGCAATTTGAACGTGGATATTTATCACCTTATTTTATTACTAATAATAATGAAATGCAAGTTGAAATGAAAGATCCATATATTTTCATATTCAATCACAAATTAAATTCAATGACAAAAGAATTTATTAAAGTGCTTGAGCAAGTAATTACTAAAAATAAACCTTTGTTGATTATTGCTGAAGATGTAGATGGGGAAGCTCTTGCTGGATTAGTTGTTAACAAAATGAGAGGAACTTTAGCTGTTTGTGCAGTAAAGGCACCAGATTTTGGAAATAGACGTGCTGCAATATTAGAAGATATAGCAGTTGTTACAAATGGCACAGTAATATCACCAGAAAAAGGCCATACACTTGATAAAGTAACAGTTGATATGTTTGGTCAAGCTAAACGTGTTGTAGTTAATTCAAAAGAAACTACTATTATCAGTGGCGCAGGCGATACAGAAAAAATTGCTGAAAGAATTAATGAAATTAAATCAGCAATTGATATAGCAGACTCCGCATATGATAAAGAACGTATGCAAGAAAGACTTGCTAAATTAGCTGGAGGAGTTGCTATTCTTAATATTGGTGCTGAAACTGAAATTGAATTAAAAGAAAAGAAAGACCGTGTTGATGATGCATTACATGCTACTAGAGCAGCACTTGAAGAAGGAATATTACCAGGCGGAGGAATTGCTTTATATAAGATTTCTAAATTGATACAAGAATCACCAGCAACTACTTCTATTAGTATGACAAAAGATAATCAAATTGGTTATAATATTGTATTAGATTCAATTAAAAAACCATTCATGAAACTTATTTCAAATGCTGGTTATAATGATTATGATGTAATTCCTGATTTAAAAAATACTGAATTTCAAATTGGTCATGATATTAGAAATAATGTTAAAGTAGATATGTATGAAGCAGGTATTATTGATCCAACAAAAGTAATAAAAACAGCATTACAAAAAGCAGCTAGTGCAGCTGGTATGTTACTTACAACAGAAGCAGTTATTACAAACATAATTGATAAAAATAAAAAAGAAGACATATATGGACAACAAGAATTTTAATATTTCATTAGACGAAACAACCCCAATTGTATGTAAAGCATGTGGGCACGATAGATTTATAACTGTATTTTTATTGAGGAAAGTATCAGCATTATTAGCTGGTAAAGAATCAATATTACCAGTGCAAGTGTTTGAATGCGGGCAATGCGGTGAAGTTTTAGAAGAATCAATACCAAAATAATTTTAAAGGTGCAGAAATTGCACCTTTTTCATTTAAATCATTATTTTCTTTGAAATTTGAAAAATATTTCTTACATTTGTTCTTTAAATTAAAATCATATGAAAACAGATTTTTTGGGTAACGAATTGAATATTGGTGATAAAGTTGTATATATGCGTAGAAATTATAAAGAATTCGTAATTGGTGAAATTACCAAAATGAATGATAAAATGGCTGCAATACATAGTAAAAATAATGAAATAACTAAAAGATTTTATTACCAATTAATTAAAATTTAAAAATGCAGACATTCCTTCCCTACAGCAGCTTCCAACTATCAGCGCAAGTTTTAGACAAAAAACGTTGCTGGAAACAAGTCGTAGAAGCAAAACAAATTATCGAATGCTTAACAGATGTAACAAGTAAGTCACATCGTTATATAAATCATCCTGCAGTTCAAATGTGGGTTGGTTATGAGGATTTGCTTAAACATTATTATAATATGTTTCTTTTACATTGCAAAAAAGTACATAAAATAAATACAACGTTGCATTACCAATATTGTACATTTTCAAATCCGGAATTTATAGATGGTGATGGCGAAATACTAAACTTTATAAAATGGGAAGATTACAGGTATAATGCAAATAATTATCCTTTTCCTTTTTGGTTAGATAATGAAAATTTCCATAGGTCACATCGTGCTAGACTAATTGAAAAGAATAGAGAATTTTATTTACCAAAATTCCCAGAAGATGAAAATTATAATGGTGGTAGATATTGGTGGCCTGTAATGCAAGATAAAATGTTTAAAATTATTTAACATGATTGATGAAATAATAACATTTGAAACAGCTAAATTAATTAAAAAATTTTACAAATAAATAATGATTTTTAATTAATTGCATATTTATCTTAAAAGCTCTTTAAGATGAAAACTACAATTATTCATGAATTATTAGGACAAAATTTAACAACTACAACACTTATCGTATGCTATATATTTAGCATCATTGGTGCAGTTTTATTTTGGGCAAAAAATACTAGAGAAGGAATTGTTAATAGCAAGAAAAGTCCTCATAAATTTTCTTGGAGTTACTGGTGGAGAAATAATGTTGTAAATAAATTTATTACATTATTGATAAATGCAATTGTAACTTTTTTATGGTTGAGATTTTATAAAGATGCTGGATTAAACTTTACTTTAGCAGGATTTGATATTCTATCAATGGGTATTTATCCTATTTCAGTATTGCTGGGGTATAATATAGATAAAATATCATCAAGAACACTTAATAAATTTACTGTTAAATAATGATAAAATTAATTGATATAATTAAAGAAGCTAAAACAGGCGAAGGTAGCCGCGGCGGAAAAGTAATTGGCCACACCAAATCAGGAAAAGCCATATATGGTGGTAATGCTATAGCTAATTATGATAGAGGTGGTTTAAATCCAACTAGTAGTTTTAAAAGTAATCATAAAGATTATACTTCGAAAGATCATAAAGATGCTGCAAAATTTCATAGACAAAAACAAAAAGAATTCGAAGATAAAAATTTTGCAAAACATGATTACCATATGAATCATGCAGATGCTCATGATTTTATGAGTATTATTAAAAATAAATAAAAATAATGAAAAAATCAGAACTAATACAAATTATTAAAGAAGAAATTCAAAAAATAAATGAAAATAATGATAAAATTAATTGATATAATTAAAGAATCTTCATTATCATCAACATCACTAAATTGGCTTAAAAATTTTTATAAAGCTGCAAAAATTAAAAAGGTTGATAGGATATGATGCATCAAAAAGCACAATTGATATTTTTGCAAAACATGATGTTCTTAATAAAATACCGGATAAAATTTTAGATGAACTTATTAAAAATGGCTATATTAGAGAAAAATATCATTCTGGTCATGGTTATAGCTATTATACAACAGCAAAAGGAAATGAATTATTAAAAAATAAATAAAATAGCAAAAAGAAGTCAAATATTCTTTAACCCATGTGATCCTATTTGCATGGGTTTTTTATTGAATTCACTTTTGTGATATACTTATCTTGGATTATTAATAAAAATAATTGCAAAAATATATAAATATTGTAATAATTCTTGTATATAATTGTTTTCAAAATTTATTATAAAATTTTATTTAAATACATACTTATATGTAAATAAAAATTATATATAAGTATGATTTTAGTAGAACAACACAATATATCAAAACATCACCAATCTTGGAAACAAATTGATGCATTATGCTTTCTATCTAAAAATCTTTATAATCAAGCTTTATATGAAATAAAGCAACATTATTTATTAACTGGCAAAACTTTAAGATATCATGCAATTGAAAAAATACTGAAAAATAAAGAAGAACAATTTAATGATTATAGAAAACTAAATTCACAAGTTTCTCAACAAATTTTATTATTATTAGATCATAATATTAAATCATTCTTTGCATTAATAAAAAAATATAAAAAGGATAAAACATCGTTAAATGGTTGTCCAAAATTTCCAAAATATAAAGATAAATTAAAAGGCAGAAATATTCTAATTTTTTCAGGATTTAATACTAAAATTTTAAAAAATGGGTTTGTTCATTTTCCAAAAAAAACTAATCTACAACCAATAAAAACAAACATAACAACAAAAATAAAAGAAGTTAGAATTATTCCTAAATCTGGCAACTACACTATAGAAGTTGTATATGAAGTTCCTGAAAAAGAATTAATTACAAACAATAATTATTCAGCAATAGATTTAGGTATTAATAATTTGGCAACTCTTACATTTAATAACAATAATGCAATAATAATTAATGGCAAACCATTAAAATCAATTAATCAATATTATAATAAACATAAAGCAAAAATACAATGTAGTTTAGAAAAAAATCACAAAAAGAAAACAAGTAAAAAACTTACAAACTTTACAACAAAGCGAAATAACAAAATCAAAGACTATCTTCATAAATCTTCCAGAATTATAGTCAATTATTTAGCAAAAAATAATGTAAGTAGTTTAGTAGTAGGTTATAACCCTGAATGGAAGCAAGAAGTAAATTTAGGAAAGAGAAATAACCAGCAATTTGTAAGTATTCCGCATTTAACATTTATCAAAATGATAGAGTATAAATGTAAATTGGAAGGAATTAATTGCAAAGTTATAACTGAAAATTACACTTCGAAGTGTTCTGCTTTAGATAATGAAAAAATTTGTAAACATGAAAATTATTTAGGTAATCGCATTAAAAGAGGATTATTTAAAACTTCAAAAAATTTATTAATTAACGCAGACATTAACGGTAGTCTCAACATTGGAAGAAAAGAATTCGGTGATGCATACGTGCCAACCGATATAGGATTAGTGCTTAATCCAATAAAGATTAATTCTTTATAAATTTAATAATAAAATAGCATAATAAATGACGATTGAAGAATTACGCATAAAATATGATTTCAACGAAGACCAATATGAAGCTGCAAAATTAATTGCGGATTTCTTTGAAGGTCAACATAAAGGAATGTTCTTATTAAATGGTGCAGCAGGAACTGGAAAAACGTATGTTGTATCAAAAATAGTACAATATTTGTTAGATAAAAATCAACAAATTGCCTTTTGCGGTCCTACTAATAAATCTGTGAAAATATTAAGAAATGCTTGCGGAATAAGAGATACAAAGTTACAATATTCTACAATTCATAGTATACTTGGGTTACGTGAAAATATAGATGGGTTTGGCAAACAAACGTTTACAAGAATTCCTGGTTCTAAATGTAATCTTGAAAATTATCGTTATTTGATATTAGATGAAGCTTCTATGTTAGATGATAACATTTTTAGAATGTTACTTGATTACGTGCAAGGATATGGATTAAAATTATTATTTGTTGGAGACTCAGCGCAAATTCCGCCAATCAACCATACATCATCTATTCCATTTGATGAACAATCACAAAAAAAATATGGAATTGAAACTGTTCAATTAAATAAGATTGTTAGGCAAAATGAAGGCAATCCTATTATAGATTTTGCACATTGGGTAAGAAATCGTGTTGATGGTCAAATTGTAATTCCACAAACAATTAGCAATTTAAATAGTGCTATTGGTAATGTTGAATTTATAAGAAATAGAAGTGATGAAAATTTAGAAAGTGTTGCTAAATTACTAGACATATATTTTAATTCAGCAAAGTTTAAAAAAGATTCAGATTATGCTAAAGTTCTTGCATGGACTAATAACGAAGTAGATAGATATAATGAAATAATAAGATACATTACATATGGTGATATTAATAGTAAAATAACTAAAAATGAAAAGTTAATATTAAATCGTCCTATTATTGACAAGAAATCAAAACAAACAATACTTAATACAAATGATGAAGTTGAAGTTAGTAAATATACTATAAATGATGAGTATGTTAATTTCAAAGGAAATAAATTAACTGTATATAATGCAACTGTTGTATATGAATCATTCTTTGGTGCTGAATTAGAAACAAAATTAAAAATAATTCATGAATCAAGTGCAAAAAAATATAATGAATTTATAGAAATTTTAAAAAAAGAAGCATTAAGAGAACGGCAAGGCTCATTTAATGCAACTAAAAAGTGGAAAGAATATTATCATTTTCAAGAGCAATTTGCTGATGTTAATTATAATTATTGTATTACTTGCCACAAAAGCCAGGGTAGCACATATGATAATGCAATTGTAATTTGGAATGATATTCAATCAAATAGAAAACAAAAAGAATCAAACCAGATATTCTATACAGCAACAACAAGACCGCGTAATAACTTACACATTATAATTTAATTAAAATGGACATTATAGATTCAGAATTTTGTGATTGCAATATAACTGGTAAAAAGAAAGGATGCACGTGTGAACGATGTCTGTATTGCGGTAAGTATATATTAAAAGAATATATAGAAGATCATAAAGCATTGTGTTTTAGCCAAGAATTTGAAAATTACTAAAAAATAATAAAGTTATGAAGAAATATTTATTGTATCATTTAAGATGGCAATCTGGTTTCGTTATATGCACACCACTTTTATATTTATTTATTGACAATTGGCATTGGCCGATTTGGGTATCAACAATAGTAATGCAGTTTGTTGGCGGGTGTATTTATTGGTACGCTGATAAATTTATTTTTAGAAAATGATAGTTTTGATAAAATTTAAATACTTATAGCAAAGTTTTATTTTAATGGCAAAAATATTCGAAAAAAGTTATGAAGTTGCTACTAAAAGCAATCTTAAAACAATTTACTTTTTAAATCAATTAAAAAAACAATTTAAATTAACAGATGCACACTTGCAGAAGTTACCAGATGTATCATTTTTTAATAATACAATTAAAAAAGGTGATATTATGTTGGTATTTCTATATGTAAAAGATTTTGATATTGTAAACAAACAATTAGAATGCATTATAGCTTTTACAAAATTAAGTGAATTAAAATTATTTAAAAATGATTATTTAGCTTCAATTGAAATTGATAAAGATATACCAACAATAATTCATAATCATACAGCAAAAAAAATATTACAATATGGATGTTAAACAAGTTACTGGCATAGTTCCAATAGAACAAAGAAAAAAAATATTATTTTTAAGTGATGACATGCGTCTACCATCAGGTGTCGGAACAATGTCAAAACAAATTATAATTAATACAGCACATTATTTTAATTGGGTACAAGTTGGCGCAGCTATTGGTCATCCTGATAAAGGTAAAGTATATGATATGAGTCAAGATGTTGCAGAAGCAGCTGGTATAGAAAAGGCTGATGTAAAATTATATCCTCATGATAATTACGGTACTCCTGATTTATTAAGAACTTTAATAAATATTGAAAAACCTGATGCAATACTACATTTTACAGACCCAAGACAATGGCAATGGTTATATAATATGTCACATGAAATAAGGCAAAACATTCCAATTTTATATTACAACATTTGGGATTGCCCTCCTGCTCCGTTATACAATAGAGATTCATATCGTGCATGTGATTTAATAATGAATATAAGTCGCCAAACGCATGCATTAGTTAAAAATGTTTTAGGAAATAAATCATATACTGATATATCTACTAATTTTGATTTTGAATATAATACTGATAAAGTAAATTTGGCTTATGTACCGCATGGGGCAAATAGCAAATTATATTTTCCCGTTAGTAATGAAGAAAAATTAGCATTTAAAAAACAAAATGAAATTGATTCTGAATTTATATTATTTTGGAATAATCGTAACATACGAAGAAAAATGCCGGGTGATGTAATATTAGCATTTAAAAGATTTTTAAAGAAAATTCCGGCTGAAAAAAGAGACAAATGTATTCTTATAATGCATACACCAGCAGTTGATGAAAATGGTACTAATTTATTAAGCTTAATAACAGATCTAGCTTCAGAATGCAAAATAATGTTAATTAGCAGTATAATTAGCGACAATGATATGAATTTGTATTACAATATTGCTGATGCAACTATAAATATAGCTTCTAACGAAGGATTCGGTCTTTCTAGTATGGAAAGTTTATCAGCTGGAACAATGATTATAAATAATGTTACTGGTGGATTACAAGACCAATGCAGATTTAATGATAATCAAAACAAATGGATAGAATTTGATGAATCATTCCCTAGTAATCATGAAGGTAAATATAAAAATTGTGGTGAATGGGCAATACCAATATTTCCAGCATCAATATCATTGCAAGGATCTGTGCCAACTCCATATATTTATGATGATAGATGCAGTATTAATGATGTAGCAAATGCTATTGAAACTGTTTATAATTTATCAAAAGAAGAAAGAGATAGAAGAGGTTTGGTTGGTTATGCATGGATAAAGGGTGAAGAAAGTATGATGAGTGCTGAATATATGGGATATAATGTAATACGTTATACAGATTATATTTTCAATAATTGGAAACCTCAACCACATTTTAAATTAATTAATGCAACAAAATTTAAACCTTATAAACCAGTTATTATATGCTAGACGATAAAACACTTTGTTTGATACAAGCACCAGTTGAAACAGTATCTGGGTATGGTCAACATTCAAGAGATATAGTTAGATCATTATTAAAAATATATCCTGAATGGGAATATCATATAGCATCAACGCGTTGGGGAGAATGCCCCATGGACTATCCATTAGAGGAATCAATTAAAATATTAATTAATAAAAATGGCCAAATTCCTAGAAAACCGGATGTATTTATTCAAATATCAGTTCCAAATGAATTTCAACCAATTGGAAATTATAATATTGGCATTACAGCTGGTATAGAAACGACAATTGCGAGTGCTGAATTTATTGAAGGGTGTAATCGAATGAATCTAATCTTGACACCCAGCAAGTTTACTAAACAAGTATTTGAAAATTCACAATGGCAAAACAAACAAAATAAAAATGTTATTAAAATAGAGGTTCCAATCGTCGTACTTTTTGAGGGGGTGGATCTTACAACATATTTTAAAACAAAAGATATATCAAAAATAGATAATTATTTTAAAGACTTACCAGATTTTAATTATCTTGTATGCGGCCACTGGCTTAGCGGAATTACTGGTGAAGATAGAAAGGACATTGGAATGGCCATTAAAGTTTTCATGCAAACTGCAGCATATATAAATAATCATAAACCTGGATTAATTTTAAAAACATCAGGAGCCAATTTTAGTCCGCAGGACGAAACAAACATGCTTAACAAAATTTCACAAATAAAAAAAGAAGTAATAAAAGAAAATCCTGATATTGAAAATGATTTACCTGATGTGTATTTATTGCATGGGAATTTAACTGATGCGGAAATGAACCAGCTTTACAATCATCAAAAAGTTAAAGCTCTTATATCGTTTACAAAAGGCGAAGGGTACTGTAGACCTCTTGCTGAGTTTAGCGTAACTGGCAAACCTATTTTATGTAGCAATTGGAGTGGTCAATTAGAATTTCTTGTAACACCCGGATTTATTCCATTGAATGGAGTAGTTAAAAAAGTTCATGAGAGTGCTGTATGGAAAGGATTTATATTACCAGAAAGTAGTTGGTTTACTGTTGATTATGTGGCTGCAGGCCATAAAATTCGTGCAGTATATGATAATTATCAAAAGTATTTAAATAATGCTAAAATACAAAGAAATAACGTTATTAAAAATTATTCAACAGTTGCTATGGATGAAAAATTCTTAGATATTTTAAATAAATATATTCCAAAGAAACCAGAATATTTAGAATTAAATTTGCCAACCCTTAAAAAAATAGAAAAATGAAATGTGAAAAATGTTCAAACGATATAATAAATAAAGACTACCCAGTTTGCATGAAGTGTGGATTTTTAAAATCTAAAGCCCTAGTAAATACGCCGGAAGCTGAACAACTATTTAATCAATCACCATTGTTTATAAGAGATATACATGTCGTTGATAATGATGGTTATATATGGATTCCAACTTCATTATATTTAGAAAGGGTTGGTGCAATATATTCAATGTTCAGTACCGAAAATGAATTACATCCTTATGGATGGCATGTAGCAAAAATAGCAGCAATTCCATTATTAGAAAGAATTAAATATCCAATTCCAGGAAAAATTGATGAGTATTATGAAACAAGACTCGACGTTGAAACTGCAATTGCATTTAAATGGAATGAATTTGAAGATGCTTTAAGATTATTTGAATCATATATGATTGAGTAATGGGTGAATTAATTTATACTTCGCATTATAAAACGCGAATCTTAGGAAAATATACAATTCCAAGAACTTTTTTAGAAAGTGGGTTGCTATGCGAATTATATTATAAACCACTTGATTCAAGAACTTTCAAATATTATTATGTTGTAATTCTTCACCCAGGATTTGGGCCGTTTCCGCATAAATTAATGCATGCATTGACATTAGAATATATGAATCCAATGTATTTTGATAGGTTTGTTGATGATATTGGATTAGAGTATTCTATACATATGAAAACTATCAGAAAAGTAGCAATTGAGAAACTTATAATGGATAAAAAAGATTCAAAAAAGTTTTACTTAACTGAGTTAAAAAAACGATTGAATACATCTTTTGATAATACTTATAGGACATTCAACACGATGAATATCAAAATGATTCGTGCATTAGATTATAAATTTACTGATAAGAAAGATATATTGCAAGATTCCTATAATAAACAAATGTCTAAATCAGTAAATGCTCAAGTTGATGATAAAAAGAAAATTGTATCACGTTATATCAGACCAAATAAAAACGAAAACGAATAATGAAAATAAGTTATGTTATATTATATAATCAAAATGATTACAAAGAATTAACTGGATTACTTCGTCAACTGAAAGATTATAAGGATATTAATGATGAAATAATAATTTTATATGATGGTTTAGAATTTGATTCTGCATATTATGATTTAAAAAAATTAGTTGATGGATTTGAAAATATTATAATAGATTGTAATCCACTTAATAAAGATTTTGCTAACCAAAGGAATTATGCATCTAAACTATGTTCTGGTGATTATATATTTCATATTGATGCTGATGAATTAATTGATGATGTTAATCTATTTGCAAATATTAAACAAATACTTGAAGCAAATAATAATATTGAAGTATTTGGAATTCCAAGAATTAATATCGTTAACGGTATAACACCTGCGGATATTAAGAAGTGGAATTGGATTGTTGATGTTAATGGCTATGTAAATTTTCCAGATTATCAATATCGTTTATACAAAAATAAAAAAGAAATAAAATGGGAAGGTGTTATACATGAACATGTAGCTGGATTTAATTCAATTACAAGATTTGATCAAAATAATCCTTTATTTTATTTAAATCATACAAAAGATATTATTAGACAACGCAAACAAAACAGTTTTTATGAAACAATCTAAAGTTACATCAGAAAATTATGCTAATTTAGCAAGAATCACTGAATCAGCTGATATGAATATTATCATGCAAAGGTTACAAAATCCTGAAACAGTAAGATTATTACATGCAGCAATGGGATTAGCAACAGAAAGTGGTGAATTTGTTGACCAATTAAAAAAGCATATTTTTTATGGCAAACCAATTGATATTATCAATATAAAAGAAGAAACTGGTGATGTAATGTGGTATATAGCAGTAGCAGTTAATGTATTGCAAACAACATTAAATGATATAATGGAAGGAAATATTGAAAAACTACAAAAAAGATATCCTGCTAAATTTACTGAAGATGCTGCATTAAATCGTAATATTGAACATGAACTTTCACATTTTAATAAATAATGGAGTTAATTAATTATAAAGGAAAAAATTATCCACATTTTCAAGCAGAAGGAAATGCAAGTCAATTTGCTATTCCATATGCAAAACATTTTTGTAAAGGATATGGGGCAGATATTGGTTGCAAGAAAAAGGATTGGGCATTTCCTGGTGCATTTCCAATTGATATTGAGTTTGGTAACGAATGGCATGCAATGAATATTCCACATAAAATTGGAGGATTAGATTATATATATAGCAGTCACTGCTTGGAACACCTGGATGGAAATAGTTGGGTTGATGTTATGGACTATTGGTGGCAAAATCTAAAATCTGGTGGAATATTATTTTTATATTTACCTGATTACAGCCAAGAATATTGGCGTCCTTGGAACAATACAAAACATTTGCATATATTTACTCCACAAATTATAACAGATTACATGCAACAACGTGGTTATGTTAATATATTTGCAAGTGGAGTTGATTTAAATAATTCATTCATGGTTGTAGGAGAAAAACAATGAGATACGTTATAACTGGCGGTACCGGCTTTATTGGCAAAAATTTAATTGAAAGAATTAAATTAATTGACCCTGACGCTGTAATTGGCAATATATCAAGGCAATATGATTTTAATAATCATAGTGATGCATCAAATATGTCATATTTTGATTTATTTAAACCTGATTATATTATTCACTGCGCTGCTGAAATATATGATGAACATAAAATGTTTAAATCAAATGTTGAATTCACATATAAATTGCTTGAAGCTTCAAGAAATGTTAATTATAAATTATTTGTAAATATTGGATCTTCTTCAGAATATGGTTATCAAACAGAACCAATGAAAGAAACGTCAATTTGCAAACCAAGGACAATGTATGAAGTAACAAAACATACAGCAACATTACTTTGCAAAGATTATTCAACTGCATTTAAAAAACCAATTGTAACAATACGTCCATTTTCAGTTTATGGTAATCATGAACCTGCACACAGATTTATTCCTACATTATATAATTGTTTTGAAAATAATATAGAACCTAGCATATCAGAAGGTACACATGATTTTATTTATATTGATGATGTAGTTACAAATATAATTAATATAATGTTTAGTAATCGCACAAAGGCTGCCGGCGATATTGTTAATTTTGGAACCGGTATTAAAACTTCAAATTATGAAGTGTTTGATATTTTTAAAGAAATATACAATTATAATTTACAATATAAGAAAGCAAAACAATTAAGAGTATTTGATAATAACAATTGGGTTGCTGATATGGATTATGCTATTTCCTGTTATGATTTTCAATTTAGCACTCATTTAAAAAATGGAATTAAAAAATACATTCAAATTCAACGACAAAAAAATAATTAAACAGTTAGAAAAACGCATAATTGATATAAGTTATAAACATAATTTATCTCATTTAAATAGCTGCATATCTTCATTACCAATCATATATAATATTTATAAAAAAATTGATTTAAAGAAAGATAAATTTGTATTATCAAATGGTCATGCTGGCTTAGCATTATATGTTGTATTAGAATATTTTTGCAAACCATATTATAATGCTGAATTTCATTATTTAGAAAATGGCATACATCCAACTAAAAGCTTTTATATAGATGCATCAACCGGCAGTCTTGGTTGTGGTATTGCTATTGCAACTGGTTTTGCTGTTGCTGATAAATATAGAAAAGTATATTGTATTATTTCAGATGGTGAATGTAGTGAAGGAATAGTTTGGGAATCATTACAATTTATTAGTGATAACAAAATTAATAATATTGAAATACATGTCAATTATAATGGTACTTCAGCATATAGATATATTGATTATGATGTATTAGCAAAAAGATTACGTGCATTTTTACCAACTATTAATATACATAGATTTGATATGAATCATCCAATATTAAAATCAATCAATTTAAATGGCAAATGTATTGATGCTCATTATAAAATATTAAATAATTCTGAATATGAGGAAATTAGCAAAACAATTGCTATATAATGCTATTGAAAAAGATAATAATATTATTGTAATTACAGCTGATTTAGGGTATAAAATGTGGGATGATATTAAAAAAGATTTTCCTAATAATTTTATTAATGTAGGTGCAGCAGAGCAATTAATGATTGGAATGGCTATAGGATTAGCAGATTCAGGAAAGATTCCAATTGCTTATAGTATATCTCCTTTTTTAATATTAAGACCATTTGAATTGCTAAGGACGTATGTTGACCATGAAAATATACCAATTAAATTACTTGGCGGAGGTCGCGGTGATGATTATAAGCATGATGGTTATTCACATTATGAAGATCAATCATATTATAATTTTAAGAACATATTAAGCATATACCCAGTCGACAATGAAGATTTGACTGCAAAATTTAATGCTTTCTTATACAATGGACTACCAACTTATTTAAACTTAACGAGATGAATGATGATAAAGTAATAGAGAAATTAATTGATGGAACTGATTATATTATTGAATTAAATACACCAGAATTAATTGATCATTTTAATGATATTAAAAATTGTACACAAGAAATATTACACCAATTTAATGACCTTAATTATTATGCTAATTATATTTCGAAAGATGATAAAATTATTTTAGATTTGGGTGGTAATATTGGATTATTTGCTTTACACGTAACTCCATGGGCTGATAAAATTATAACAGTTGAACCAACCCCACATCATTTTACTTTAAATGAACAAATTACTGGAAAGTTTAATAATGTAATAAGATTACAAGCTGCAGTAGCAAATAAAACTGGCATTATTGATTTTTATGAATATTCATCAAACACAACAACGAATTCATTGCAATGTGGGCATGGTTCTAATAAAATTACAGTTAATTCAATAACAATTCCGGATATTATGTTAAAATTTAATTTATCTAAAATTGATTTTTTAAAAATGGATATAGAAGGTTCTGAACTAACTGTTTTAATTGAAAAAACAATAGAATTTTTAAGCAAACATGTTTGTAAAATATTAATAGAAGTACATGAAATAAATGATACTACTTTTGATATATATAGAGACCTTTATTCATCATTATTTCGTAAATATGGCTATAATGTTGAATATTTTAATGCAGATGGAATGTTTTGTACAATTAAAATAAATTAAAATGAAAACATGTTTTTATACAATAATAGGAGATTCCCACTACAAGGGATGCAGAACTGATGATTTTATCAAAAGTTTTAAACATTTTCATCCTGATATAGATTTAGTAGTGTTTAAGCAAAAAGAAATAAACGATCTATTTGCAACCGATAATAGATTAAATTTTTATAATTCAAAAGCATCATTTGCTAAGTTATTATATAATGATTATGAATTAGTTGTTAATATTGATGCAGATCATTTGATATTAGCACCATTAACAGAAATACTTGAAGGTGATTATGATGTTGCAATTCCATCAAATTACAACGTTTGGTTAAATTCAGCATTAGGAACTAATACATTTGCAAATACTTGTGGAACATTTTCAAGTAATACATTTATTCCATATGAAAAATATATACAAGGTGGCTTAATTGCTAGTACATCTAAATTATTTTGGAATCAATATGAATATGCTAGCTTAAAATATTCAGATATATTTGGCAATAAAGAAAATGATGTATTAAATATATTGTGCCATATGCTGCCATATAAGCTTAAAGTATTAGACGGCCATTTTGAATATAATAATCCTGATTTTAAATGCTATTATGGTTGTTCATCTCTTGGTAGAGAAAAGCAAATTGAAGTAGTTAATGATCATTTAGAATTAGATGGTAAAATAGTTAAAGCATATCATTTTGCTAGAGGTGGTGTTAATAAACCTGCACCAAGTGAATTATTTAATGGAAATGTTGTTCATTTTATTGAAACTTCAATTTTAGGATGAAAATAGCTTTTTGCACACACGTTTCAGATAATTGGTTTTATAGCATAGGTGCTGATAAATTAGTAAAATCAGCTAAAAGATTTCATCCTGATATTCCTTTTTATGTATTTGGTGATAAAATGATTAATAGTATATTTGCATTAAATAATCAATTTAACTGGAATACAATACACCCAGTTATATCAAATATATTAATTGATGAATATGATATGGTGGTTCATTTTGATGCCGATTGCATTATTACTACACCATTAACTGAATTATTTGAATATAGTAATTATGATGTTTTATGCGTTAGAAATAACAATGATTATAATAAAGCAGGTAAAGATACATACATTTGTGATATAGAAGGATTAAATCCTCAATTATATGTCAATGCCGGATTTACTGCTATTACAAATAAACAATTTATTATTGATTGGGTAAATGAAAATATTGCACGTGCTAATAAATATAGTTTTCAAGAACAAACTGTATTAAATATGATTGTTGCAAGTGGCAAATTTAAATGTAAAATATTAGATGCAATTGATACAAATGTTTATTATGGTGTAAGTTGCTTGTCTGGTAATGTTACTCATTGGGATAGTTTAAAAGATATAATAGTTACACCAAATGGGTTGCAGCTTAATAATAAAATAATTAAAATTATACATCATGCAGGTGGCCATGGAAAGAACAAACTTCAACCTGAAATGTTTAATCAATGTACATTAGATTATTTGCAAGATATATTTGATCAAAATATTAAAGTTAAAAAATTAGCTAATTTTGGATATCAATATGAAGTATGTAATTGATCAACCATTTGGTATTGGTGATATATTATTTTTAACTCCAATTGCAATTGAATTGCAAAAAGAAAATAGTGTAATCTGGCCAATACAAGATGAATTTTTTTGGTTACAAGATTATTTTGATATTAATTTTATTCCTTTATCTAAATGGAATATTTCATGTAATGGGAAATATACCCAAATACCTTTTAGAAATGCACAAAGTATATTAAATCATAAATATACAATGTCAGCAAAATATAATTTAGTACAATTAGATCATAATGAATGGAAAAAATTAAAGTGGAAACGCAATATTGATAAAGAAAATAAATTATATTATGATGTGCTTAATTTGAAAGATATTAGTGAATATATATTAGTTAATTGCAATTTTGCTAATCCAAAATTAAATTACAAAGTAAATACAATTCATAACCCCAATGCAATAAAACTTGATTACTATAACGGATTTACTTTATTAGATTGGGCAAAAGTTATTGAAAATGCAAGTGAAATTCACACCGTATCAACTAGCTTAAACTATATGATAGAAGTGTTATATAAAAAAGATATGCATAATGTTCATATATATCAACGACCAATTGATAAATTAAGCACTGTTGAAGTTATTGGTGATATTTTGAATACAAACTGGCAAATACATTAGGAATTATGGCAAAACTACATATAATAAAAAGACATTGTAATTATTCACCACAAAGTGTGAATAAAAAACGTCCTGAATGGTTCTCATATCAAAACTGTTGCAATAATTTTATGCATACAATTGCTCTTGAAAACAGAACATATGACGTATCAATACTATTTGATGGAGATATATCTGCACATTTTTTGAAGGATTTTGAATGGCCAAATACACGTATATACAATATACAAGGCGGTACTGGTGCAAAAAGTTATTTAAAAATGATTGAGTTTGCAGAACAACAGCAATGGAATGATGATGATATTTTATATTTTGTGGAAGATGATTACTTGCATGTACCTGGATGGAGTAGTGTTTTGCTTCATGCTCATAATGCTATAGATGCGGATTTCTTTACTTTATATGATCACCCTGATAAATATTATTCAGAAATGTATCGTGGTTTAAAATCATCAATATTGTTTGATGGTAATATCCATTGGAGAACTACACCATCAACATGCGATACTTATTCATGTAAATTTAAAACATTAAAAAAGTATATTGATGTTCATAAAATGTTCACACATTTAGACCAAACAACCAATCCAATTGATCATTATAAATTTCAGGAATTATGGAAACGGGGAAGTAATTTAATTTCTTGTATTCCGGGTTATTGCACTCACTGTGAACCAAACAACTTATCACCAGGAATTGATTGGGAAAAAATATCAAAACTAAAATTTTAGTCAAAATAAAACCAGCAATTTGCTGGTTTGTCTACATAACTTAAATATAACCAACTTTCGGATTATCATCTTCAATTACTAAATATTGATTATAATTTAATGCATCAATAAAGATTGCATTACAAAAAGGATTATTCACATTTATCTCTTTAACTTGTGTATGACCAACAATTTGAGTATAATTATCAATAGCATCAGCCATTAAGCTTTGAGGTCTTACCCAAATCGGTGATTGACAAATTTCATCACCAGTCATACTGAAATATTCACCGGGCGTAAATCTAAAAGCACGTTTATTAGTTGTAAACAAATTATTGAGTTGATATTCTAAATTACAATCAATATTAATATTATTTGCATAACACCAATACTTAGTAACACCTGCATGCACAAATAAATATTTATCAATAATACAGCACAATTGCAATAATTCATTATGTCTGGTGAATTCATTACTAATAGCAGCAGCATTATGGTAATTAAATCTACTATAATTTTCATCTACATCTTTCATATAATGATAATCATGATTACCAATTAGCATTATTACTTTATCTTTATTTGCTGCTTTAAAAGCAATAATATTGTTAAAGTTTTCTATTTGCTTAGTTGCTGGTATATCATCATATGGATCAAAATAGTCGCCAATGAATACAAACTTATCAAATTCCGGATGTTGTTTAACTATTTGTTCCCAATTAGTTCTACCATGAATGTCACCTACTGCTATTATTTTCATGATTTTTAAATAAATTCTTTTTCTATTATTTTTTTAATTTCGTCAAATGTTTGCTCTCTTACTAATTTTCCGTTATCAAATACAACATCCATGTAGTCAACATAACTATTAAATTGAACATCAGTTTCTTTTGCACTACTCAATGTTAAGTATTGATTAACCCCTTTTTGAAGTTTCAATTTACCTGCTTTAGAACGTTTTCCTTTAGAAGTAATTGGTTCTTTAACTAAATTAAAGAATTCAATATTGCCATTAACAATGCGTTCACCATATGAAGCTTTAATAGCAAAATTTTGTGTATCCCTGTCAAATTTCTGAAGTAATCCACCACCTGAGCCGAATACCCAATTATCAGCACAATATCCTTTTGCTTTAGCTGCTGAAAGTATTTTTTCAATCATTTCAATATCAATTCCATCGCCCTGAATAAGCCTTACTTGCGGAATAAGTAACTTAAATCCATTTGTATATGTTCCACCAAATGCAGCCCATAAAATATCAATTAAACGCATATTTACTTCAACAGGATCACCACCTGTCATGTATGCACCATATTTAGCATCAAATAATGCACATAATTCATCAGATTCAGTTTTAATAATATGATTTAATTCCTTATAGAAATCAACAGCAATATCATTAGGTATCACATACCAATGGCCGGAATCATCTTTGCAACATTTTACTTTAGTCAGTTTCATTGTATTCTTCATTTGTTACAACTAAAGTACTCTTGCATTTCGGGCAATATAATGGTTTATGAGGATGTTGATCCTTCCACACATTATCACAATTTAAACATTCAAAACTTTCCATATGTACTATTTTTTAATTCACGCCAAGTAACAATCTCAGCAATAGGAAAATTATCACAACTAAATTTGAGTATTGTAGTATCATCAAACAATACCTCAAAATCTCTGTCGTTTGGCATTGCTGCCAAGTTTTCTGCATTATCAATATAACGCCATGCATTTTGATTATTCATTTTCAAAAATTTAATATCTCAAAAATAAGAAATTAATTCGATTTGCACAAACAATTTGACATATATTTTAAGCATGTAACTAGCATTATTATCATTTTTATTTAAGCAATACATGCTAATTATACTAATAATTTTTGCTACTATGCGCTAGCATAAAATAATATTCAACCTTAAATACAATCCGTAACTATAATAGCTTTACTGGCAAACCATATAACTGTATCTGTATCATAATTAGTAACAGTAATACAACTAATCTTATCCTAATTAAATACTCACAGTAACTTTCTAAAGAGCTATCATTGTTATCAATACTCTAATAATGTATTTTCATAATATTAATTTATTTAAAAACAAATGTAAGTATAATATACAAATAAAATCAAATAAAAATTAATAAAAACTTAAGCATACTCAGCAATGTAATTACCAAAATCTAACTGGCAGTATAACCAGCAGTCAACATATAAACAGATACTTATATAAACGGTGGTTTATATGTTAAAATATTGCAAAGAATAGAAACTATAATTGCTGGTAAGTATTATATGTTAAGCAATAAGTAAATAGAAATAAGTGAAAATAGAAACTTGCAGATACAAGCTAATCAAGCGAAAATTACTGCAAGCGGAAATAAAGCAGCTACGTGAAGCGTAAAGAATTATTCCTAAACAAGAATGATTCTTATTTGACGTATACATTAGACCACCTGCCCATTTCCACATTCACCTCAAACCCGCATAAATAATTCTCTGCAAACTCTACGAACTTATTTTTTGACTTATAAATTACCAGCGTGCATTGCTGAAACAATTTGTTTTGCTATTTATTAATTTGTATCTCAAACTTATAAAAATAACGATTAAGTATACTAATAATAAAAAAATAACGGCTGAACTTATAATATTCCCTGGCTAAGTTTGCTTTTTAAGTATATTGCCATTCTTATGAATTTGTAGCTATGTGCTAATTTACTGTTAAGCTGCAACCGTTATTAGCGATAAGTTATTATCGCTGTATTTTCAACTTATTCTAATCTTCAATGTCAGCACAAGCGATACTTAAAGCATCATAATATTCTTTTGAAATCTGATTGACATGCTCTAAGTTGCTACCACAGATTGGGCAATTGCTTACATGTTGTTCTTTTGATGTGAATGTGTTACCGCATTCGTTGCATTCGTAGTATTTCATTTTGTTTAGATTTATATGGTTAATACGTTATTTGCCGTTTTCTTTGAATTGTGAAGATAAATTATCAGTAACAACTAAGATCTTGCTAGGTAACTTAATAACTTCGTTTAGTTCGATCTCCAATTCATCACATAAGTTATCAGCTATATAGCACTTTTCTTCGGTTGTTAATGCATATAATTGGCTAAGAATGTAGTTTAGTTTACCTTCTTGTGCTGCTAATGTTAAATTTGCTTTCATTTTGTTTAGATTTATATGATTAATAATTAAATATATTGCGGGTTTGTTAAAGATATGCTTAGTAAAAACTTTTGAGCTTTAAATACATCAACTGAATTAATTACATAAATATTTTTACCATATTTTGATGATTTGATATCAATTGATATATTTAATTTAGCTAATCCTTTACGTAGAACATCATTATATTTTGCTCTATGTTTATCTATTTTAATATAAGTTAAGTGTGTCATTTTGTTTAATTTTAATAGTCCAAAGATAGTAAGCTATTTCCAGATACACAAGCTTTTATTGATTTATTTTTCGATTATTTTGTTATTTATATCAATTCTAAATAAGTGTAGTGATGTAGCTTAAGCTAGTACTGCTGTAAAAATAATTGTTATTTTATTTGTGTATGTGCAAAATTATTCTTACATTTATAGTATTAAACTGCATGTAGTGGTATTGGCTAGGCATGCATATAGCCAAATAATTTGATATATAGTCATACCTGCCCAATACCTTGATTTAAAGTTTACTAGTATAAAAGTAATATATTTTATTTGTATATACAAGCTTTTTGCAAGATATTTTTGAATTGTAGTATTATTTATAATTGATCTAAATAAGAGCGATAAGCGCTTATCGCTGCATGGAGTGATCATTAAAAAACCAGCAGTTACGCTGGTTTAATTGCTACTCAACAATAATTAGTCTTTCGTTATCATTGTTACAAAAGTGTCGATATGAACTAACAAAGTAGTGTCATTACGTTTACCAACATTACTACCAATGGCATAAAGAATTGCTTCTTCAAGTTTAAAAAAGCATCTATTAGATAGTATGCTATTATCAGAAATCCAAGAGAAATCTGATTTATTTTGAATTGTTATATGTGAATAATTCCTAACTTTAAGAATATTTTTAAAATTTCCTAAAGTTGATATACCTTTTTCATTTATAATCAATTAGTTATAAAGGAATTCAATTATATAATAGTTATATGCTACTTTAAAACCGCTTCGTTGATAGCTTTTTCGCATACTTGACGAATTGCATCTTTGCCTAACTTTTCGATTTGAGAAGTTAAAACATAGATTGTCATTTGCTGTTTTTTATCGGTGCAAGGTTTTCTCCCTGCACCTGTTCTTTTGCCGCCTTTCATTCTGAATAATGTTGAATATCTTTATTTGCCTGTTTTACTATCGATTTTTGAGCGTTTATTTGTTTTTTCAATCTTAATATCTCATCTTCTAAAGATTCAATTTCTTTCTGAGCTTTATCTTTAATGAAATTAGCCTTTTCAATTTGTTGTTTCTGAAATTTTTCAATCGTTGCATTCATAATTGTAAGTATTAATTATGACATAAAGATAAGGTTTATTTTTGAATTAACAATAGTTTAAATCAATTATTTTTCAATGAAAGTGAAAATATTTTATCACTCCGCACTCCGCACCCACTCCGTGCTTTGATTGTAACTAATTAAAAAGCAGCATATAACACAGCGTATAAAACAAAAGGGGGTCAGTGGTATGCGTTGTGCTGTGATTTCTATAAACGTTTTATCGTGGGATAGTGATATGCTTTCTAATCCCTTTCGATTTCATACGCTCACCGTTAGCGGTAATTAATCCCACCGAAACGGATTGATTGCCTTTTCAAATGAGCCAACAAAACCGTACATAAGTAATAAAACTGGAATTGTTACTACTACAAGGATATAACTCAGCGGATTGAATGGGTTAAGTCGATAAGCTTTAAAATAACCTTTACCTAATCTTTTCAATCCTTCTTTATGTCGTTGCTCATTTGATACGACTTGCACTATTTTTAATTTGATAAGTAGTTCTTTCATAATTAAATGATTTTAAATTAATAACTACCGCTAACAAGCGGTCATAAAACAAAGCGGGTTAAGTACATTTTGCAAGTTAATCACTCGCTTGTAATTCTGTGTCGGTTGATACATTAGCAGCCCGTTCACCGCTTCATTTCATACCGCAATAGCGTTATACGCAATTAACACGGACAGCGTTCTATCCTGTATTTATTTAAGTAATCAATATAAGCCTGTCGTGTTAAATGATAAGCCCAACTTTTGAAAGCTACAAAATATAAGCTATCTAAGTCATCGTTACTCATTTCTTCAAATGGTCTATGCCAGTCCATAAGCCTCATGCAGCAATCTACATAAGCAAGTTTTGAATTGTTTCTTGGTTTACCTGTTTCTGTTGGGTAATTTAAAATTTCTGCATCCATAGCTAAAAATTTTTAATACAGCTTATAACAAGCGGTATAATTAATGTGCCTTTAAAAGTTTGTGGTAAATTGACAGGCAGTAGATAGGCACATATAACCATACCGCCAGCCGTTAGGCACAATACTAAGACCGTGCCCGTTCAATATCTATTCCTTTATCAATAATTTGCCTAATATTATCAGCATAAATATGTTGAGTTAAAACGGTAAACATTTCGAGATAATACGGAAAATTTGTTGATTGAGCATGTAAACTTCTTATTGAAGCTTCATGTCTATCTAAAAAATCAATCTGCTCCTTATCAGAGTATTTTTGAATATATGTTTTATCTGCTATGTCTTTAAGTTCTTGTCTCAAACGCTTACCCTTATCATATTCAACAAATTCTCTTAATATTTCTCTTATTTCTTCAACTCTATTCATAATTAAAAAGTACAGTGCCTAACATGCGCTCATAAAACATGCGGGTTTTAGAGTGTATGCAAGCGGTTTACTACTATTGTTATTTTCTACTCGGTTGATAATTTTGCGCTTCGAAATCCCGCACGATTTTATAGCGCAGTACCGTTAGGCAACATTTAACAGCTACCGAACCTAAATGAGCCAAAACCATCACCTCCATACTCACCATCAATGATAAATCCAAGTTTTTCTAACTCTGCTTTATCTTCCTGAGAAACTTTGTCAGGATGAACATTTACGTATAAATAATCATGTTCACAATGTGTCGGATATTTATCATCCGAATACTTTAAAAAAATCTGAAATGCTTTTACTAAATCTTCCATAATTAAAAACGTTGCCTAACACACGGTAGCAGTAATACGGGTGTTAGTGGTTATGTTAGTGTACTGCATTTTATTAAGGTCATTGTTACTGGATAGCTTTGTTCGGTTAAGTCCCGTACTTCTGCTACCGTCAACGTTAGCTGCAAGGCTCGAAAGGCACTTCTTCAACTTCTAAGCAGCCCTGATAATATTGATGCCATTTTATTTTAGGCTTTAGTATTTTGCAATATTCATCAGCCTGTTGTTTAGTCATAAATATAGCTTTTACTTCCGTTGATTCTGCATCCGCCTCACACCCTGTCGTCCATTGTAATAATACAGCCCAGCAGCTAACAACGGCTAAAACTTCATTGCCGTTTTCGTGCTTATTCATAGCTTTATAATCTCTTTCGTCCATTGTTGTAATTTGATAAGTTTCTGCGTTTTAATCGGCAACGCAGTTTAGCCGCAGCCGTTACCGCCCATTTAAAAGAGCGTTCAGCGGATTGTATATTCTGACAAATTTTGCCCGCTGTTCTTGAATAGTTATTTCACTGACAAACTTATGGGCAACTACTTTGCGTTTTTCATCCCAAACAATTCGAGCCTTATCAACTCCAGCAACAAAAAATGTATGTGGGTGTTTTCGCCATTGAATTAGTTCTCCAGTTTCAACCAGCTTTTGAATTTCAGCAGGTATAAAAGTATTAGCGTGTTCAACTCCTCTTATTTTGCCTTCTTCAATTTCAATTGCCTGTTTAGTCGCTTCAATGCTTTTTTGCATTGTTCTAATACTTTCATTTTGTCGCTCCCACTTGTTTAATGTAGCTTGTTCGTTTCTTTTGTCGTTAAGCGGTTGCCCGTTTGCTTGTTTTACGGTTGCAAAATGTTGGTCAAGTTTGGCGTTTAATTGCTGTTCTTTTTTCGCCAATGATTGTTTTAATATTTCGAGTTTTTTGCTTATAATAAATTGATTTAAAGATTAATAAAAACGGGCGGTAACACCGCATAAAACCAATAAAGGTTGTATCGGTAATTTCAGCATTACAGCCCGTTCAAACTGTTGTTTATCTTGATAGTTCATATCTCGCATTCCTTTACTGGTCTTATGCAAAACGTTATCGGCAAGCTATAAGAGTGCAACTATTATCCGTATTTGGTTTTATCGTCATCCTATCTTTGTTGGTGTGTACTATTATTTTCAATTCTTCAGTATCTTCATCAAGTATTATTTGAAATTTGCCTATTTTGTAAGAATAGCCAGCCGATAACACAGTATTAGCGTTATTGCCTTTCGTATTTTCTGATAAGTTTTCCATAATTTTATATTTTAGTGTTATTAATTAAGTTCTATGATGGCAACAACGCCAATACTCACCGTTATAAGTCATATTAATGAAACAGACAATCACCATCACATATTTTATTTTGGCTGCCATCTGTATTTTTATCACAAGTACAATATTTAACTTTTGATAATTCGACTATTTTTATTAGCTTGTTTTGAATGTAGTTTTTTAAATCAACATTTTCATCAACCGCTAATTTTTTAAGGTCTTTTACTATATATTCTGGTATGTCAATTATCTTTTTCATTATATTGCTATTATTGTGAAATTTGGACTTATTATTACTTTCTTTGACCAGTCATGTATTTCTTTAATATTTGGCTTTCTGTTTAAATAACTTTCAACTGTTTCGTTAAAATCTCTACCCAATACAGAAGAAGCTAAATAAGAAGTAATTCTGTCAAATGCTTTTTGCATTTCTACTTTATTACCATTTGCTTTATTTAACATTTCTTTGAAGTTTTCGATATTTGCTTGCATAATCTTTGTTTTTAATTATGCCATAAAGATAGTATGCTATTATCAGAAATCCAAGAGAAATCTGATTTATTTTAAATAAATTTTGTTAGCGAAGTAGGCTAGCAATACTGTTATTTTATGTATTTCCAGTTTGCTAATACAATAGATAAACTTGCTATAGCAAATACTATATATCCAGCATCTACTATTGTATTTTTAATTGGTAATATAGTTGTTACTGCTATAAATATTATGAATAGTAATGCCAGTGTAACGCTTTGTTTTTGCATATAATAAAAAGATATTAATTAAAAAGTAGTTACTTAAGTATTTAGAATTTAGTACTAGGATATTCAAATTGTTCATCAGCAGCTTCAGTAAAATCAACATAACTTGCTATTAGTATAATGTAGATAACAAATAATGTTGCTAATACAGTTAATACTGATAATGCTATTAATGTATATGTAAGTACTGTTATTGGATTAAATACTACATATGACATTATGTATGATACTATTAATAGTATTACTGCTACTGATGATATAGTAGCTTTTGTTTGTTTTGTTTTCATCTTGTTAATAGTTTAATGATTAAATATATTAATCCTATTAGTAGGAAAGCAAAAATTATTATACAGATTATTGGTAATATTATCCATAAGAATAGCGTTACTGCTATAGCTGCTATTATTATACCTATTACTAGTTTAATGATGAATGTTATCATATGTAATGTATATTAGCTAAACGTAATAATGCATGTAATCTAGCTATTTCATTAGATTGGGCTTGAATATATGTTTCTTTTGCAATAGCTATATCAGTTGCCATTTCAGCTAATTTAGTCATTCTATCAAATTTTCCTTCTAATGATTCATAGTTTGCTTTTAAAGCATTATGTTCATCAATTAATTTGTTATGTTCTTCACATAACTCAGTCATTGAAATTTCATGCATATTATTTAATTTAAAGGATAAATGTAGTGAATATATTTGTTGATTCCTAATTATTTAACAATTATTTTATATCAGTATAGGTTCTTCCATATCTACATTAGCATGCCGGCAACAAAGATATCTCCGCATGTTAGACGATACGTTATGAAATTGATTAGTCGATTGGTTAATAGTTGATTATAATTTCAGTACTTAAGTACTGAATTAGCTTTCCTGCATCACGTATCGGAAAATTAAGAATCAACTTACCATGAAATACTTAATCTAATTAGCATTATTTTTCAGAAATGCTAAATACATAAGTAGTTGCATGCATGTTAGTATATAATAACTGCTATACACTTATTATGTATAGATATTTATATATGTTGCATTAATGCCATAAAAGAACTAGCATTCTCCTAGGAAAATATTTTAGACATATAATTGTGCTGCTGCATAGATTTAGAGGCAGAGCTTAAATTGCTAGTTATCTTATTCATTGCCCTTGTAACTTATTATTACACAGACGGAGTTAGCATTTAAGCCATAAAGAATCTAGCATTCTACTAGGAATTATTTTTAGACTTATCTGTATATCTCAGGGTATTTTCTTATGCGGCCAGTATTAAATAGTTACAAGGGTAGCTATGCACGTAACTATCTGGGAATTGATTTTCTTAAGATAATTGTCACTTTATGCCTAGGCCTACCTTTCTAGATAGCATCGTTAAGCATATCGTACGCGTGGACTGATTGATAAATCATTTTATAGCCAGTGTAACTACTTGCAGTTAAATAAGATAATGTATAACTAGCATGAAAATCCTTCGAATCAAGTGAAAAAGTGATTTCGTAGCTGCATCGATTTTTTATAAAAAAAATAATATTAGCTTAAGTAGCTATATATAATGATCATGATTTTACTTCAAGCTTTACTTTAAGTTCGATTCGAAAGAAATTTCTGCGTGATGTACATGGCAAGTAAAATTTAGTTGTCAAACTTTGGTAAGATTTTTAAAATTTTTGGTGCATGATCAGTACTAACTGCTGTATAATTACATAAGCTAATCTAATCATTGTAACTAATTGGCGCCGTTGTATATACTTTGTATCTGGCAGAAAATTCCTTCGAATCGATTGAAATCATCGAATCGTACAGTAGGTAAATTCGATTTTTTATTTTTTAGTGATTGCAAGTCGGACCAATCAGATTGCCGTGTATATTGAAATCATTGTTAGTTATTACAGGCACTATATAACAATTTCTCGAATTATTTTTCTGCGGCATCCAACAGTTGAACGCTAACAATGCTAACTAAATATACAAATCATATTATGCCGCAACGAGCTATCATCGTAGTCTACTTTGTGTAAGCTAATTAGCAATGATCTTTCCAACCGCCGGAGATGTTAAAGAGGAATAGTATTATGCTGGATGGAATTGCAATAAAATCAAAGTTCGTAGCTGCGGAAATATTTATAAAATTATCTAACTTGCATTTAAGATCTGGATATCAATATATTAGCGAATCACTATTTTTATAGTAATTTTGAAATTCAAATACCAAAAGTATACGTATGCGGAAATTTCCTTGAAACAGTAGAACGCTGGCTAGACTAATATTCGTTGCTCTAATGATAATGATACTTATATAGGATTTTAACATCTGTAAGTATATTAACTCAATGACATTCGAATATTTAAAATTATGTGATATATAGTCAAAAAGAAACCCCTGTAAATTAATACAAGGGTTAAATAAATTCCACTAGAATTTAGCGGTATAATTTTACTCTTTTTACAGCAAGTATTTTAACAATTGCACTTTTCATCATATATGGTTCGTTTGCATCCGCCAATTGGATTCCATTATGTTCTGTCAATGTTACGGTATTATAGAAACCGCAGGCGCCCTGTTTACTTAAAAAATCTTTAATTGCTTCCATTTTCGCATCATGCTCTGTAGGATAATCTTCGCCATAATAAGCAAAAAATAATTGCTTGTTTTTATAAGTAGGTTCATTTTTATAAAGAGATACATAATATGTTTTTCTCTGTGTTGCCGGCTGTAATGCTAATTGTGTTTTCATCTTGCTAAAATTTTAATTATGCTCTAAAGATAGTATGCTAATATTAAATACACAAGCTTTTCACTAATTATTTTTCGATTATTTTAAAAATAGTTAATCGCATGACATTCGAATATTTGAATTTACATGTACTATCATAGATAAGATTTAATTGTAGTTAACGTAAACAAAATAACCCAGCCACTATAACAAGCGACTGGGCTAACTCCTGCCTAAACTTGACAGGTAAAAAGCAGGTTATTTCTTTAAACCGATTTTCATTATTTGTTTAACTTCTTCTGCAGTTAAGTTATTGAACCCAAAGCAGTTAAATGTTACTTCAGATTCTGGTTGATTGTTAACTGAGATTACCAATTTATTAATAGTATATTCAGTATAACTACGTCCAGTTGCATGACTACCATGACCATATGAATACCATTTTTCTTCTGATTTTGATTCAAATTCAGGGAAGGTAGATTTTAAAAGTTCTAAAGTGCTGTGTAACTTAAGTTTCTTTTCAATTTCAGCTTTGGATTTAGCTTCGTCTGCAGCAATCTTTTCTGATATTTTTGTAATTAAAGCTTTATAAGCTTTATCTAAAGTGCTGTAACGTACATTTTTGTAATTGAAATTAGCAATCCAACATCTATCAGTCTTTTCAGCATGCCATGACCCTGATTTATAAATTTTGTTGTTATTTTTAATAAATCCGCTAACTCCTTTGTATTCAACAATAATATCAAACTCTCTATTATACGTGTTTTGCAAAAAATATTCTAAAGTCATTGATGGCCTGATAACAACGTCTTTAGCAGCAATTGCTTTAAGAGTTTCAATATAACCATGCATTGGACTATTAATATATTCAGCACGACGTTTTGCTTCTTTTGCTTCCTTTTCACGTTGTTCACGATTTTGAATGAAATCAATGAAATCAGCTTTAAGATCAGTCCAATCTGTTGAAAATCCTAATCCGGATATTACATTCGAAATTTGTTCAGGAATAACACAAACTACGTGGTTATTAGCTTCTAACTTAAGAGTAACTTCAGTTTCAGTTGTACCAATCGATACTTTAACTTTTGCTGAGGTGAAAGCAGTATTGCAGAGAGAGAAATTTTTGGTGATCATTTGGTAGTCACCGATTTTGTTTAATTTAATTGTTGTTGCCATTTTTGTCAAGTTTTATTGTTTTAATTACGATATAAAGATAGTAAGCTATTTCTATGTACACAAGCTTTTTAACAATTATTTTTGCTTAATTATCTTATTTATATCAATTATAAATAAAACTACTGAACTATTTTAATACTCTCAATATATTTGCCGGCAACAACATTTTCACCATCATAGTTGCCTTTCATAAGACTTCTAGATAAAGTGATTTGTATAATTTTCAGATCATCAGTCATATCCATCGGCAAGATATCATTAAATAAACCCCTAGCATCACCAATATATTCAAAAGCAGCAGTTCTTCCAATCATATTAGTATTAAAATACGGCCGGCGCGGGCATAATAAATTATCTTCAAATGCACCGGTAGCATATTTCATGTTAATTTCATTAGGAATTTCAACCTTCCCAATTTTATATTCAATACCGGTTGCTGGTGAATAGAATTTACCATCTACATGTACAGCTACTTTGTAGCCTACAAATTGTTTTTGCTTTCTATATCTTGTTTTTAGGTTGCACATTATCTTGGATCTAAATAGTTAATTAATATAATTGCTAACCAGCTACACAATATTATTGCTCCTGCAGTTATAAATAACCCCATTCTTAAAGAATATTGCCATGTAGCTGCATTAAATGATGTTTCTACTAAGCAACCGGTTATGTATGCTAGTATAAATATTGCTATTAAGCTTATTATGCATGCTTTTAATGTTTTCATATTAAGATTTAATTATTAAGTTTAACATACGTTCTGCATTTTCAACTGTTTGATTTTCTTGCCAAATATTATATGGGTGATCGTTAAATAAACAATGTGCTTCTCCATAATTAAATACTTTATCATATTTAATATTTAATTTCTTAGCATTCAATGGGCAATGTCGGCATATTTTAGAGTCTTCAAGATCATGTAAATACTTTTCACAATAACCACAATCTGCAAATAAATTAGTTAACCCTAACTCAGTTAACTGTTTATAATTTAATTCTTTGCCGTTATTTTTAACAATTGCTTCCCATTTAACAATTGATAGTTTTTTAGCTTGTTGCTTTTTCATTATTAGTGATTTAAAGTTAATGCTTTCATTATCGTTTCTTCACCTAGGATTTCAATTGCTTGAAGTGCTAATTCTTTTGACTTAAAATATACATTACTATGTTGAACATATGTAAAATCATCGATAACAAATTTATTAGATGTAAAACAAATACAATAATTTCTATGTTTACCGGAACTATTAATTTTTGGTAACCAATCACCATTCAAGTGCTTAGCAACGTTGCATAACATATTTAATGCCAGTATTGATTCAAGTTGTTCTTTAGTGGTTGAATTATTTTTTTCATAATTATGATAAAATAGTTCTTTAGCAACATCATTATAACTTAAATATTTTTTGCTTTCTTTAAAATATACAATACCTTTTGATAAATCTGATTTATCGGTATCTATTTCATAACCAGCAGGGCAATTAATTTGTAATTTTTCCATATTAGTATTTTGTTATTTAATCATTTCAATAAAAATAAGCAAAGTATTTTAACTTTTGGTAGCCCGCTTTGCTATCGGTGACTGTGCCTTTCACGTGTTTCATCCTAAGAAGCTCATTCGTTAATCAGCCTGGAAAGTCTAATTGGAATCGAACCAATATTTACCAATATATCAGGCGCGCTTACTGATTTATAGACCTCATTTAATAAATAGTTAATCTCCGGTATATAGTCTTTAAGACCTCAGATTTAATTTGTAGCATCCTTTGTGTTTCAAACAAGTCTGAGCTACAACAATTAACTATTTAATTACCTTAATCTTCTAACTGCTGTAACCTTATCGCTTGGAACTATAAAGTCCCATGCAAATTCCTTACCAGTTTTGCTAAAGTATAATGCTGATGGTTCACTACTAGTAATCTTAGCTATTTTATTAGCAATACGTTTACTTTCAGTGTAAGCTTTGAAATTATCAAATAACTTCCAAACTACTGGTTTCTGAATAACTGTTTCCATTTTCTTTAATTTTTATTAATTGTAATGCAATTTTTTAGTTTTAATTACACGATAAATGTAATAATAATAATTAAGATACACAAGAAATATTTATGATTTTTTAATTAAATTTTCAGCATCAAATTTAGTTGCGTATTCAAACAATTGTTTATATTCTATTATGTTTAAATCACATAGTCGTTCCTTATTAAATGCGAGACGTATGCAATCCCACTCATCAACTTCATTCCAATCAAGCAAGTAATAATAACTTCTGCTTGTAACTTGCTTACCATCAATTAATGTTTTCATTCTGTAATTCCCATTAAATAATATTCTTCATACTCTTTTTTAGTTGCTATTACACCCCAACTTGAACCACACGGTATTGTATATACATTTAAACTATCAGCAAGCTGTTTAGTAACCCAGGCCTGTAATTTATTTCTATCCAGTCTACCTTTCGGCTTGCCAAAATACTTATCTTCATGAATAAGAATTGTTAAATTAAATATAATATCAATTTCTTGTTGTGTCATTTTACTTCATGTATAAACAATCCCCATTAGTATTGTACGGATCAAAAGCAAATTCACATTCTTTAACACGATTGCAAGTATAACACGTTAATAACTTTTCAGGTTCTTGTTTGAATAAATTTGATTGTTCTATTATAATCATTTCACTTTAAGCTTAAGTATAGAGTTCTTATCAACTACCATATTACCGTTATCAAATTCATAGCCATCAACCTCAGCTGACTTAGCAGCATCTTCAATAGCATTATTATAAATTTCTTTTGAAGTTAATAATATAGCTTCATCTATTGATTTTGCATTCAAATAATAACTTTTGAATATTGATATTAGTTCTTGGTCAGGTTTTATCATTTTAGTATAAATAAATTATTATATTTCAGAATTCCAAATAATTACCGTTTTATTTTTAATTTAATTTTTAATCTTTTTTCAATTTTATTAACTAACCTTCTATCAAACGTATTATTCCACGTAGAAACATTATCAATAGCATTCTTTATAAACCATTCTTCATTTGCAAATTGAATATATTTATAACCTGAAATATTTATTTCTTCACAGCAATCAATGTATTCAATGTATTTGCCATTATAAACAATACCAATGTGGCATGGAGCAGCTACATTGCCATTCTTAGTGCGCATTACATTTTGATTATTCATGTAATTATCTTCGTCATAACATGCATAGCAAAATACAAATTTAAAATCATTTGGAAGTTGTTTATTAGCCTTTAACCAGAGATACATTGCGTATGCAGATATACCGCATCCACCACAATGTATATGAGGAATTGCTTGCAAATAATTCCTAACTTCTTCGAATGTTTTATACTTTTCCATAATTACATTGCATTAAAGAAAGCTTCATCAGTTATTTTAAGCAAATTGTGATTATTACATATTATGCAATTTACAGTTTCAATTGACTCGTGTGTTGTAAATATTGCACCACAATTTGCACACTCATAATAATAAAATTTTTTAGTTTCCATCATATTCAATTATTGAATAAGAATTATATGTATCACCTAAATAACTGTATCTTGTAAATGTTTTCCAATAATCATTGCCGCATTCATCAATTGCAATATCACTATATTCATATTTTAAATCAATTGCAAAATCATCAGCTTCATCCCATGTATTGAATGTTTCTACACTTTCAGTACTTTCATCACAACAATCAATGAATTCTAATTTAAACATACATTCTTTAATAATTCGTTGCATACTAACTTAGTAATTGCTTTAGTAAAGCATTTATCAGCATTATTTAG
>CAZDEU010000002.1:0-20724 GCA_964504265.1 uncultured Bacteroidales bacterium | reverse complement strand
CCAGATTGATTGGTTACTTTTTTAACAACCAATTCTTTTTGCATTACATATACAGTTTTATTAAGCTCAACAACTTTATACGTATTTGTATCAGTTGCCGCTAGTTTCTGTAATTCAACAGTTGTTTCACTGTTTTGTTTTTGAGGTTCAATATTAGTTGGTGTATCATTACACGAACTAAGGGTTATACAAATAACCGCTAGAATACTAATAATTAATTTTTTCATTTCTTTTTGTTTAATAAATAAATTTGATTAAGAATAAATAAATCAGAAATGTAATGAATATATTTTAAATACACAAAAAATTATTAATTATTTCTTTATTGTTTTATTTAGTTCATTACATAACTCAGTTGCTTGCTGCAATGTGATAGACCTATCTAATTTAATTTCACCATCAGCACACCAATTAACATCAATATTTATTGTTATTAAGTTATCACTCATTGCAACATAATAACCATTTACTTTATGATCAGATGTCATACAAATGACTAAAAATACACAAAATCCTGCAACAATAGTAAATAGTAACCATTGCCATAAATCATCAAAATCTAAATTTTTCATTTTAATTTGTTATAAATATTTAATAATTGTTCAATAGTGCCGATTTGGCATCCAAATTTAATTTTCGTTTGTGGGTCTAAAAATAATTTTTTACCCAATACATTTGGCATACTAATGCCTGTTAAATAATCAACAAGTTCTTTAATTTTTTGTTTATTAACCACGCCATGCACAAAACTAGCAACACCATGTTCTTTTGAAATATCCCAATAAGTGTCGCCAAATTTCAATTTAACTACATATTGTGCATCCTTTATTTCCTCAGCAGTGGCTAGTCTAAATTCACCATGCAAACCGCCACCACGTGTTCCACAACTTGATATAACTGTGTAAAATGTTCCACCGTGATATTCTGTTGGCAAGTTTGTAATCTTAAAAGTTCGAATATCTGTATCTTGTAACCAACCATATGAAGTAATTTTAGTTACAGTTATCCAATCACCAACTTTAAATCCTTCTTCATATACAGGCTCAAACCATAAATCTAATACACCAGCAGCTTTTAAATTTTTAAGAAATGTTCTTTCAATATGTCTTAGATGATATTCTAACTGCAAGGAATCTCTTACGTACCCGGCTATCTTTTCGGCGGCGTCTCTATATTGTTCGCAACTTTCTTTGAGTTTATAACCAACTATTTTCTTTTTGCAATCATCATGATTTTCATTTTATAAATATATTTTTGAAACTATAAACAATAATTCTAGCTTTTTCTGTATTTTAGAAATTGCAAAATAGTCATTCTTTTTATTTTCTTTATTTGTTCAGAATCTTCTGTTTTTTCATATAATCGATGCATTACATCAGATAATTTTTCTGATAATTCTTTATTATATTCTGCAAGCTTTTTAATTGCTTCATCTGTTGTGATAATTTTTTCACTATACGAATAATAGCTTGTAGAACGTATTTGTATTGAATTACCATCTTCAATCGCTTTCTGAAAGTTGATTAATTTGTTATATTCATCCAAATCAATTATAATTTTTGGTGTTTCCATTTTATTTAAGTTTTAAAATTTAATTAAAAAGTATCAATCCAACCATCATCATCATTAATAACGGGTTGATTTGCTTTTATTATATTTTCTGCTTTAAGATTGTATAATACATCACCTAAGCTATCTTGCGATAGTATATAATTTCTTATTTCTTCAATTGTAAATTGATTTGCAATACTCATATTGTTTATATTTAAAATAATTTAATTGCTAATGCAACGATTATACTACTAAATACAATTATTTCAGCCCACCATGTTGTATTTTTTATATTTTTGAATAAACCGAAACGAATTGCTAATGCTGCTATTATTGTGATTGCGCTTACAATAATTAATTTTAAATCAAATATAATTGCTAATTGACTAAATACTACACCAGTTATAGCACCAAATACATGAACCTTTTCAGTTAAAGTATCATCTTTAAATGCGGATGCAGCACCAACAAAACAAATAGCACTTATTGCTATAAACATTAAAAATGATGGAGATGCAATCATTAATGGTATTGTAAACCCCCAGCAAAATAATGTAAACAAAGCTTTGTTTTTCATTACATAATAACTTTCTGATATTGATTTTTGCACACCATATTTTATCCACACATATGCAACATAACTTACAAATACTGTAAGTGAACTAAGTAATAAGATTTGATTGTTATTCATTTTTTGTTAATTGTTTTTGTTTATAGTGTTCTCTAGCACGTTTATTTAGCTCAATTCGATGTAAATTATAATATTCTTTAATATAATTCTTCCACTCATCAGTTTGTCTATATTTTTGACCTTTCAATCTTTTTTCTTCCTTTGACATCTTTGTTGCCTGTCTTGCCGCAGCTTCTCGTCGTCGTTGAACTATTTGATCATCATATTTTTCAATAGTATGATAATATTGAAGACGTTTAGCTTTAAATTTTGGGGATTTATAATATGCCTTTATTTTTTCAGAATTATTTTCACGATATTCCTTTTGTTTGGTCAGATATTTAGCATATTTAATCGGATCTGATTTTATTTTGTTATAATAGTATTTTTGATATTCTTTAACCTTTTCAGAATTATTTTTTTGATATTCTTTTACACATGCAAGATATTTAGCATACGCAATTGGGTCTGATTTTATTTTTGCATAATGTTTTTTATAATATATTAATTTTGCTTGGCTCTTTCTTAATTGTTGTTCATCTGCAGTTAAATCACACGATTTAGCACCATATAATACATAATGATTATATATCAATTCAGCAGCTTCAGGTGTTTCTTGAATAATTTTTAAAATTTGATCTTTAGTTAACATATAATTTAATTTATATCAATTAAACATTCAGGCAAATCTTCACAACAATTATAATTTTTTGCAAAATAATCTACATACATCCAATCAACAAAATCACCATCTTTATATTCTTCAATAGTGTAATTTTGTTTATTTTTCATGTTAAGAGTATATTCATATATTTCTTGCAACGTTGGTTTTTCAACTAGTATACTAGTGTTTATTATATTTGAAATTTTGAATATTCTCATTTTAAAATAACCATAAGATATTTGATGCAAGAAATGCTGCAGCTGCATAATATATTATAACAACTATAAAAAATTCAATTAAAAATTGTGTTAATTGTTCTTTCATAATTGCTTGACACATAATATTACACCAATTATTGCTAATGCAATAAACATTGCTCTAAAAAACATATTCAATGCATCTTTCTTTTGCCATGATATAGCAAAAAATATAAAAATTATTGTTGATATTAATAAAAACGCGTTATTCATATGATGTGTATTAAAAATACTATTATAATTATCAAAAAAACAATTTCAAATATATTGTTTCCATTCACTTTGTAGCTTATACCTATCTGCATACAACGCAAATAACTTATTATTTCATTATATATGAGTATTCCAACCCATGCAATTGCCATTATAATGGCAAATGATAATACTAATTGTATAAACATCTTTTCTTACAAATTACGTAGTTATCAGTAGTTAAAATATTTTCATCACATGCTTTGCATGATAATGACCCAATACGAATATGTTCTTTGAATTTGCATACATCAACTGGTGAAGCTTCGTATTTACCATTGATATATGTTTCAACTTTTTCGAAATAATATTTGATTAAAGTTTTTTCCATTTAAGTCACAAATGTATGAACAATATTTTAAATACACAAGAAAATTCTGATTTATTTTACCAATCCTCAACCATTGATAAATCTAAAGTTTCATTTGATGGTTTATTGACTACTTGTATTTCAGTTCCTATGCCAGTGGGTACAAATGTATATGAATATGTGCCATATTTGCCATATTTTTTATGTATTTTTGTTTGCCACTTCTTTAATTTAGCAACTTGTTTAGCGTTTAATTCAAATTTCATTTCAAATATTAATTATGTTTAAACAAACTGGGCATACAATATAAACACCATCTCTATCTCGCCTTATATCTGGTCTTGTATATTCCAATTCTGAATAACAATATCCGCAAGTAATGTTGCGGGTGAATTCATCTGCATTACCACGTTTAAGTATTTTCATTTTAAGCAACAAAATTTATATTTTTTACCACTTCCGCATGGGCAAGGATCATTTCTACCAATTGTAGATGCAGGTTTCACTGGTTCTGCTACTTCTTTTGCTTGTTTGTTGGTTAATCTACCAAATTTTATCATGTCTAAATTTTTTAAAATTTCAAGTTCACCTTCTGGCATCTGTTCTAATGTATCTTTATATTGTTGTGTCATCATTTCTTTAATTTTTTCAGCATTTTCAGCATTAGTTCATATTTCAAAATCTTGTTTCATATTAATCCCACCATCCTCCTGCATGTTTTCGCATTATTTTATAAAATTTACGTTTTTCTTTGTTGTATAACTTGATACTTTTGCGAATTGCTATACGATTATGTTCATTTTCTTCTTCAGTTAAGTTACCAAACAGTTCTCCTGCAGGAATATTATCAAAATCAGGATAAATATAACCACAACGCACATCGTAATCATCACGAATCATATTTTCTAGCAATGTCATTGCAATAGATAACTTACGCAGTGATTTTTCACGAGTTTTGCCGTTATTTTTTAAAGTTTTGTAAGTTAATTGTAGAGATTTTAAGAGAATTGCTTCAGATGAACTGTAATCATAGCGTCTAGCGTTCCATACTGGTTTAAAATAATCAATTAAATTTTTGATTCCATGAACTGTATCATAGTAGAAATCTTCAATACGTCCATAAATGCGATGTAGTAACATAACTTTATAATTTAATTAGAGAACATGGTTGGATTCAAACCAACGATGGCTTTCGCTATAGCTTTGCAGGCTACACCCTTCGATCACTCGGGCACACATTCATGAATACCAACCGACTTTAGCTTGTTGGGTTAATATAATCACCTTCTAAATGCTGCATGCAGCTTCTCATGCTTAAGCTGTTTGAAAATAAACATTTAGTTTATTAAGACATTATATAGCTAGGTATGATCAACCGATCGTGCTGCATACCGAGCTTAATCAGTTTGAACTATAGACTATGTCGTTCAGGGACTATTAGCACAATTGTGATCCCATCCGGTAACGCTCCGGACCCTGCGGTTTAAAAGACCGCGGCCTACACTTGTTTGCCATAGGATCATTGCGGAATTTGCAGGTATCGCACTTGCTCCTCTAGTTTTTCAGACTAGCGCTTCTACTTAGTTAGCTTAAACTCCAATTATTAGCACGGCTACTACGCTTCCAACGCAGCTCTTCTGGATTTGGAGTCCAGTGCTTTAGCAACTAAGCTATAGCCGTGTATTAGGTTAATGTATTACAGGAACTTGCTTTCCAAACCAATACATCTTCACAATATCAGTTTTCTTAATATTCCATGCATTTAATGCAATTTGAATGTCTTTTTCTTTGCATATGCACGTATAAGTTGTTTTAAACTTATTTCTATTGATAGTAACTTGATTTTTAACATGCACCGTTAAACGTCTTGCTAACGAATGGTCAGGTCTAACTGTACTATCAGCATTTGGGCCTTTTTTAGTTCTTGAACTATGAACTTTTTGCCATTGCTTTCTTTCTTCACTAGTCTTTTTGAAACTGATTGGAACTAGCCTAGGTGCTCTACCTGCATGATTTACCATCCAATTATCATCTTTTGGACGAATTGGTTCTTCTTTGCTAACTACATGCTTAACTTGTTGTGTTTGTTCTTGCATAAAAACTTGCGCACTACTTTACTCGTGTGACTTTATTTGTTAATAATTAATAAAAATGGGTGTTGTACCACGATGAGATGGTTACCCCTTGCTTCACAGGCAAGGACTTTACTATAAGCTAACAACACCATTTAATAAAAGTACAGAACACACTTGTTTTCAAACCAAAATTGAATTTTTTTATTTTGCTGTAAGTGTTCTTATAGCGCACATTGCAGGCTTCGCTCCTACGACCCTCTATTTAACAGACAGACGCTCTACTGGACTGAGCTAAATGTGCTTTTGTAGCAACAGAGAGGTTCAAACTCCCGGCTTCTTGCATGTAAGGCAAGCACTCTTTCAACTGAGTTATGTTGCTATTTAAATTAATTATTGAATTCGAACCAATATCTGCAATACTCAATTATTACCAATTACATTAATGTAATGCCGGGATTTTACCGGATTTTGCCAATTAAACTAAATTAATTTTTGTACTTCCTGCAGGCTACGATCCTGCGTCTCCGAGCATTTACCCGGTCTCTAGTCCAACTGAGCTAAGGAAGTTCCGATATAATTAGTTCAAAATGCATGCCGCCGCGAGATGACCCGCGTTCATTTCACTTTACTAATTATAATATTACTAGTATACTGACGTCAAGCTGCACTAATAATATAATTTTGCTTCTCATGGAGGATTCGAACCCCATCTGCCGCTGCAATTGCGAGCGACTATTTTACCAATTAAACTAATGAGAGACCTCAAATAATAATTGCTTATTAAGTGAATAATTAAAATTAAAGAAAAGAAAATGTTATTACAGTGGAGAACCCCCGCATTCGAAGCGAGCTGATATTCCTCCTTGCAAAAGAGGTGATCACCCTAGCAATCCCGGACCCCAATTAATGTTGCTTTATTAGCAATAATTTTAACAATTTGTTGCGGGTGCGTAAATTGCGTACGCGTAATCGGCTTATGAGACCGTGCTGGGGCTATCTCCAGTCTAACCCGCAATATATAAGCACCCCCAACCGAATTCGGATCGGTCTGATATTCCTGCGTGACAGGCAGGCGGACACCCTAGCATCCCCTGAGGGTAAATAATTTCGCGGAGAGTAGAGTGATCGAAACTCACCCAAGTTCATGGGTCGCTAGTTTTCAAGACTAGTTGCAGACCTTCTGCCGTACCCTCCAAATATTTATAAATGTCCGTCGTAAAGAATTCGAATCCATACTTCAACGTTCGTAGCGTTACGTGCTGTCCGTTACACCAACAACGGATAAATGTGATTCCGATGCGATTCCAACGCATACCAAGCAAATTAGAAGTTTGCTGCTCTTATTGCAATTAAGCTACGGAACCATATACTTTTCACTGTATAAAGTAATAAACAGTTTATCTGACCTTCGTTGTTACTTGCCGTTTCTTAAGTCGACACTTTCACCATTTCCTCGCTGCGCCACCCATACCTACTGGCCGTTATATGAGCTAACCCACTGTTTGGGTTGCATTGATATTATAATGTAGTTGAGAACGGCTTCGAACCGCTATCTACGAAGATATAAGCTTCGGACATTCACCTATTATGCTACTCAACCATAATTCAGAATACTATTTGTTTCAATCCATTTGAAGTTTGTTTGGGTTGCTGTACGTATTCTTATATGCTATCTACGTTGGGATTTCATACCCAAATTTCCAAGCGCTTGGTATCCTTTTGCCCGGTTAAGAGCGAATGTTAGATCACGTAAAAGTACAGTGTAGCAGGCTCGAACTGCTATGCTCAGATCGAAAATCTGACATCCTACCATTAGATGAACACTGCATTTATAAATGCAAAGCGACGTCGTTATCCGGGTGAAATTCACTTAGGTCGACAACGCCGACATTGCAATTTATTTCTTAAATTAATATCATTGCTAGGAAAGGCCGTAACCTTGCTCCATATGTATGATACCAATTTAAATTACTTCTTTTTTAAACCAATATGTCAATGAACATTTTAAAATTTAGTAAATTGCTATTGTGAACGTCGTTCCAACTACTTCAATTTTTACAGCAAACCTTGTTTTGATTTACCAACTAAATTATATTCCAAATGTAGTGAAAATATTTCTAATTTCAAAATTAAATTTCGATTTATTTTCAAGAACTTTTGTTTTGCGGAAGTTAGCTGTAACGATCAGCTTTAGGTATTATCCTAACCATTGTTTAGCAAACAAGTACATTACCTTTCTGTCAAACTTCCTATTGCCTTTACTGCTTTTTATAAAACATTGTATCAGCAATTCCCTCAAATGCTTTATTAATCGGTACAATTACTAATTCTGCCGCAGTTTGTTTTATAATTTTATAATTAATATCTTCACCAAATGAATCCCATGGAATATTCTTTAATGTCAATTTTGTGGTTGTAATTGAGTATTTTAAATCAACAATTTCAGCGACTTGACTTGCCTCCATTTTATTATCAAAATACATTACTCCAACAGCAATTTCTTTATCTCTCCACAATAACAATTCAGCATAATGCGGGTTTCGAACATTACCAATTAAAGTTGAGTTATTTGATGTTGCAGTTTTTGTAATCACCCAATGATCTAATAAACTTGTTGATGTATCAACAACAAACACCGGCTTTTCAATTACTGCAGTGATAGTGTCATGCACAGTGACAGTGTCACATATATTGATAGTATCACGTACTATCTTTTCAACTTCAATTTCTTCTTTTTCACACGCAACCATAACTAAACTAGCTACAACTGCCAATAAATACATTTTTTTCATTTGTTTAATTTTTAATTTTTAATTATTTAAATCTTATAAAGAACATAAATGTAAGAAATGTTTTTCATATACACAAGAAAAAAGTGAAATATTTTTAATAAGAAACCCCGACATTATTTTGTTTTGCAATATCGGGGTTTCTTTGGAAATATTAAAATTAAAGAAAAGAGTGTTTACCCCGCGTATTTTTTATCATTACATGATCTACTATGTGAACTTTCTATATTCGCAAACCAATCAATTATATCCACAAATCGTTTCATCTTTGAGTTTCTATTTTATACCAATATATATGTCAATTTTTCGAATTCAATTTACTTTTTCATGATATAGGGTTCGCCATAATCACCTATTTTCAAAGATTCGTAGAAGCTAGGCTGGGTGCCATAATCACAAGTTTCATGATATGTTTGACCATCGGTTACAATATCATAAATTTTTGTTAATGTGGTTTTAATTTCACCATCTGCCAATTCACGCAATCTATAACGTGTAATTGTATATCTGCCAGCTAATAAATTTGCTAGATCTAATGGGCCTGATTTTATTACAACAATCAAACCAGATGGACGATCTCGTTTTACTGAAAATTTAAAGTTTGGAAATGCTGCTTTTAAAGCATCTCTTTTCACTTTTATTTCTTGTGTTGAAATGTATGCCATTTTATTTTTTTAAATTTATGCCCAAATGTAATGACAATATTTTAATTACACAAGAAAATTCTAAATTATTTTTCGACTGTCCAATTAAATTTAAAAGTTTTAAATGGATTACAATTATGTACTTCAGCAAACATACATAATCCATTTATTTTCTCATTCCATTCAATAGCAACATCATCATTTATTGATTCAGTGCAATTTTCATATAATAATTTAGTTTAAAATAATTAATATTTATATAAATGTAAAAAATATTTTTAACTTTTCAAAATAATGTTTGCAAAATAATTTAATTATTACATATATATTCATATAGATAAAAATCAATGTTATTAACTTTTAAAAGTAATTTAATTTTAACTCCTGAATCTGAACAAATATTAATTAAGATGCAGGATGAAGCACGTATTTTATATAATAAATTACTTGCTGATAAAATTGAATATTATGAAGTTAATAAAAAATATCTTTCATATTACACGCAACAAAAAGAACTTAAAAATTATAAAACTGAATATCTTTTATATGATGTTAAAAAAGAAGTCCTTCGTAGGTTGGAAGCTAATTTTAAATCATATTTTAAATTACTGAAAAATAAAACAATAAAAGCAAAACCACCTAAATTTAGAGGTAAAAATTACTTTTTCACATTACAGTTTATTCAAGCATTTACAATAAAAAATAAACAAATATTTATTTCAACAATAAATAAAAATTGTAAAAAATTGCAATTAGATATTGCATATGATTTACCAATAAATGGCATCAATAGAAACACAAATGATATAAAATTATCACCAATTAAACAACTCACAATCTTTAAAAAAGATAATAAATATTTCTTTAGCGTTATATATGAAATTCCTGATAAAATAAATAACACTAACAAAGTAATTGCAATAGATCTTGGTAAAAAGAACATTGCATCTATTTATATTCCGGATAAAAATAAAGGAATAATTTTAAATAGTGATAAATTATCAACACTTCAAAAATATTATGACAATAAAATTGATCAAGTTAAATCATTACGTGATACAAAGAAAAAAGGATCAATTAAAAGATTAAAACTTACTAAATTAGCTAAAAAGATACAAGCTAAAAAAACAAATTCTGTAAAAAATATATTACACAAAACAACCAAAGAAATTGCAAATCTTAATACTAATGTAATTATTGGTGAACTAACAAATATGAAACAAAAAATAGTCACTGATAATAAGAACATTAATAAAGCATTGCAAAACAATTGGCCAATCCAAACTTTTGTAAACCAATTAAGCTATAAAACCAAGCTTAAAGGTAATAAATTGATAAAAGTTAATGAAGCATGGACAAGTAAAACTTGCTGTAATTGTGGATCCATTAATTATGATCAAACTTTAGAAGACCGCGAATACATATGTGATTGTGGACTAAAGATAAATCGTGATTTAAATGGAGCAATTAATATCTTCAAACGTTATTCAGGTGATTATAATCCGCCAGTAGGCTTGCAAGAAATTGTTAAGCATGAAATATTTTATTGGTGCAAAACTAATAAAATGAACCAATTTAATTTAAAAGCTTTAACAAGTTTTTAGTTAAATAGGTATTATATGTATAAGTTATTTTCTTTAGTTTGCCGCGTCTACTTTGTTGTTCTTTAAATGTCATTGGCATAATTTTTTATATAAGATTTAAGTTCATTAATTGATTGTTTTGATTTTCCATTTTCAATTATTTTATTTAAATAATCAACAACCTCTTGCATCTTATCAGGGCTTAATATAAATTGATCTTCATTCATCTTGCCTGTAACTAAATAGTTCCAAGCATATTTTAACCGTTTAAAAAAGTTATCTTTTGCATTATATTGACCATACGTGAATATAGCAAAACTACCATTTAAATCATCTGTATCTTCGGGATAATAGCTAGCTAACAATCCCTCATTGAAGCATTCGCATATAAAGAATTTACTGTTTAATTTTAATTTGTTCATCATTTTATTTGTAAAGTTTTTTTATTATTTGCATCACATTTAATAATTAAATCAATTAACCATTTGTCATCTTCTTTATTTGGTACACCAAAATATATCAAATAATTTATACCTTTAACCATAAATTTATTTCTATATTCACTTAATGTTTTTAATTTTAGTTTGTTATAAAAATTTTTAGATAATATAGTATATACATTATGTTGTTTCCAGAAATCAGTATATTCAGCATATGGTAAATCAAATTCTAATGCTATTTTCTTGATATATCTATCTGCACCATCACTATTCCCACACGAAGCTATTTTAAATTGTGTAGTGCCAAGATTTTCACGAATTTTGAATAAACATTGTTTAATTGTTGTTGCATTTTGATAGTGCACTGATCCTGTAACTCCAATAATTATTTCTTCTTCCATTCTGGGCAATGTTCTTTTTGCAAATGGCAATATTGGCATAATGGTGATCTACAAGTTGTAAATTCAAAATCAACATTGTATTTGCCGTCTTTAAATGCTTTGCTAATAAAATTATTTAAATTCTCTTCAGCAACAGCAAGTCTTTTCTTATTATGGGGTGGTTCAAATATTTGAATTCTTTTTTGCGGATATGCTGAATTTTCATATACTTTACGTTTTGCAATATAATATTTAACTACAATTTTATCTAAAGGAACATTGTATTGTTCACTATAGAATTTTTTATATAATAATACTTGCAATGCAGTAGCAGGGTCTTTCTTTTTATCATCTCTCCATGTTCCTGTTGATGTTTTTATATCATATATTACATGCACATCACAATCTTTAATACCCATATCAATAAATGCAGTGAATATTATTCCATTTCCTAAATCTATTCTTAAAGGTAATTCAACACCAATTAAACTAGCGTTTCTTTTAGGAAATTCAGCTCTACGTTTAAATTCATCAATAAAATTGAAACCATCCTGAATAAATTCTTTAAATATTTCTTTTGTTACAAATGATTTATCTTCACATGATTGATATTGATCAGTCATTGATGTTAAGAAAATATTTCTTAAATCTAAATTAGATGCTGCAACTTTAGTTGATTTATAAAAAACTTCTATATATGATTGTATTGCTTCATGTATTGCATTACCATATAATAAATGTATGCTATTTGATTTATCTTTAATCTTATCAATGTGTTGCATCTTCCATTTAAATGGGCATTGATTAAATGTTTGTAATTGAGATACTGAAATTGGAATATTGCCTTGTTTTTTAATTTCGGAGTACATCTCCATGTTTTTAAATGCCATTTTTATTTTGTGCAATTGTGTAATGCTTCACGATAAGCAGTGAATTTATTACGATTTATACTCACCCCAATTTTATGGCGATGTTTGTGACCTCTATGTACTACACGACAAATCCATTCAGTTTTGATCAAACCACGATTACGTAAATAAACATTGTTTCCATTTATTTGTTTACGTAAAACTTCCTCTCGATGCCACTTTGTTATTTCACTCATTGCAATTAATTTTAAAAACAGTTTCTAAATCCTTTTTACGTAGGATTAACACGGCTATCTTAGTGCAGCATGCAGACGGTTAAGCCTGCTGACTAAGAATTCATAATTTTTATTATTTGCAGTTTAGAAACTTATACAGAATGCAATTTTTTCACCTTTCTATTGAAGTTATTTTATAAATTTGCAGTTTGCATTCTTGTGAAAATTAAGCAGACATTATGTAACATCTGCTTAACTCAAATTATACTTCAAGTAAATTTAATAACTCTTGATCCATTGCAGCTTTAAATAATTCCTCAGCTGTTGTAGGTTCTTTTGTTTCTTTATTAGTATATTCAACTCCAGTTAAAAATGCTAAAACACTACCATCAAACCCACTAAAATAAAAGGTATTCTTTTCATTTCCATAGGTTTCAAATTTCTTACCGGTTGTTTCACCATAATAATTTGATTGCAAGTTCCACAAAACTATTTTGAAATTATCAATATATTCTTGTGAAAATCCTGCTGATTTTAAAGTATTTTTTGCAGCATTAACATTTGTATTATCTAAGCTAGTTTTATCAAATTCACCATCACTAATGCATATTATACCGGTTGGAAATTCATTTTCAGCAACTCCTGTATTTTTTACTCTTGTAAATAAATTTATAACAGATTGAAAATTAGTATTACCAACACAATTAGCATAATCATTTATCCATTTTTCACATGCAGTTTTACCTTTCCAATTATGCAATTTAGCATCACGATTAAATTCAATCCAACTATTTGCAAATTTCCCTGCAGGTAACATTTCACTGAAAAACAATGCTAATGCTTTTCCAATATCAAAACAACTCATTTTACTACCAGTTGCTAATGCACCCATTGACCCAGATGTATCACGAACAACGATTAATGATGTTCCTTTTTTAGCATTTTTCTTTGCAGTTTCAACTAATGTATTAAATTGTGCATTAATTGTGTAAGTTTTTAATATATTATGCTCATCAAACTTTTGAAATAATTCATGTACAAACCCAGTGTATTTAGCAACGGGTTTTGCCATAATCCATTCCAAATATTTTTGTTCTAAATTATTATTTTTCAAAAATTTACTTGAAACCATTTGGCTTAAAGCTTTTCCATGAACTGTATTAAAATCAATTTTCAACATTTTATGTTGTGATATTAATTGTTGCCATGTATGAGCAGTTCCTGATGATTTTAACAAACGATATGCTTTGTAATCACCACTAATACCAAATATACTACATAACCACTTTCCAATGATTGTGTCTGCTTGTGCCCAAACTGTTTTGCAATTTGAACGTGCTTTTATTTGTGGTAAATATTTTTTAACTAATTCAGATGTAGTAGGATTTTCTAATCCAGCCATTATTACATGACCGATAAATTCCCAAGGTAATTTGCGATCATCCCATCCATTATATACTAAATCATATTGCATCATATAGAATACATCTTTCCAACTTCCTGCTGAAATAAATAATTCTAAATTAGTTGCAAATGTATTAGGATGATTTACAGCAATCCACATCATGCGCAATATGCCTTCATGTTTCAAACCAGCACCACGTTGAACGGTTTCTGTTTTTTCACCAGTTGATAATTGGCAACTACGCGTAATTAAACGAATATAAACAGTAAATTTTAATGCATCAATTGGATTGATAGACCATAATAAACGCATGCATTTATCAACTTCAGCATATTCTCTTGGAGCTAAATATTGCCCAATGGTTCCAAATTGGTCAACAAATGCATCACCGGTAGTTGAATATTTTAATGCATCATTGCCAGATCTTGTTTCTGCGCTTATTTTGCTTGCAGCTTGTGTAAATGCAGATGTCATTTTATTACCGATAGCACCTTGTGCAGTATCAAATAAATTTGTTTTTTTGGTGTTAAACATCTTATTAAATTTTTAGTTTGTATAAGTATCTTAAAAAATTTGAAACAATAGCTAAATTTTTAAATTATCAATATTAATGTCAGGATTTGCAACTAAATTTTGAAAAATATTTTGACATTTTTGTATTTGATCTTTAGTAAAATCAGGATATGTTAATGTTGCTTCACATCTTTCTTTAAAACAATTTGTTTGCGGCAGCCACCCATTTTTCTTGCAAAGTTCGCCCAATACTGTTTTCGGATATGGTACAAATGAAAATATCATTCCATATGATTTGATTCTTCTACACAATCTAACAGTATCTTTGAATAACTCAAAATTTTCACCTGGCAACCCAGTCATTATGAAATCTGTATGCGATATATGATATAAATCAAGTAAATCAAATGTTTTAATAATTTCATCATTTGACATTTGCCTATTAAGCACATTTCGTCTAAATTCTTCATTGCCATGTTCAATTCCAACCCCAATATCTTTTGCCCCGCATTCTTTTAACAACTTTATCATATCTTCAGTTACAGTACCAACACGTATATTGCATCTAAATGGGTAATTAAACTTTTGTTTGTATAATTCAAAAAATTCAAAAAACCATGGCTTATGCAACGATATTGTATCATCATCAAAAATAATTTCTTCAAAATAATATTTGCTAGCAGTTAATTCAATCTCTTCAATTGCTTTTTTTGCACTTCTCCTTCTATAATAATTTGAAGGATTTGGGTATACTTTTGATAATGCTTCATTACAACAATATGTACATTTGAACGGGCAACCACGACTAAATATAAAATGAGCAGTTGGTACTACATGATCATCAAATATAAAATTTTGATATTGCTCAAAATCTCTATCCGGAAATGGCAGATCATCTAAATTTTTAATAGTTGGTCTAACTTCATTTTTATTGGTTTTAAAATGAATATTTTTAATTGTATAATCAATTTTTCCAGCATTAATTGAGTTAGCTAATTCCAACATAGGATATTCACCTTCACCAATTATAATGCAATCAAGTTCAGGTATATCATTTAAAACATTTGGTTCTAAAGTAGGGTGAGTTCCTCCACATAATAATATAGCATCTGTTGTAGGTCTTATTAATTTAATAATATTATCTACATTAGATGCCATATATGTAGTCATTGACACACCTATTATACATGGATTATATTTCTTAATATCAGAAATAACAATATTTACATCTTCTAATCTACGCAAATGATAATAATGTGTAATGTAACCATTTTGCTTCAACACTGCTGATATATAACCGATACCAACACTATATCCGCATGATAACAAATTATTAAAATTTGGATAGATTAGAAAAATGTGCATGTTATTTTTTCAAAACTGAAATAATCTTTGATACTGTAATTGAATTTAATTCCCATTCAAATGGTGAAGCTTCAAATTCTTTTGTGATTATAACTTCGACATCAGTCGGATTTACTGCTTCTACAAGATATGGTTCGGTGTGTTTTTTAATCTTACCTTTTTCGTCTTCTTGCTTTACTACTACTTTTGCTAAATAAAATTGTACGTCTTTCATTTTGTTTATAAATTTAAATTATATGTAACTGGTTCATTTACTAAATAATATCTATCATCAAGTACTGATGCATTTATAAATGTTTTACCATGTTCAGTTTCAATTCCATATCCTTGATGTATATGGCCAAATACGTTAAGTTTTATTTTTCGTTTTGATATTGCTTCAAGTAATTCATATGAACCGCAATTATCACCATGACTATTTTTATCAAGTGTAAATCTTGGCGGGCAATGAGTTATTAAAACATCAACATCATTTGGAATCATACCATAAATTAATTTTAGCTTTTCCGGGTTTTTATTAAACGCCCAATGTTCAGGAAAAAATTCTGGTTGATATGGTGTACCATAAAATTTGATACCATCAATAACAATTTCGCTATCCTGTAAATATATTACATTTTCAGGTATTAAACTTTTAACTAATTGTGCATTTCTTTCAAATATAAGATCATGATTTCCAGCAATGCATATTTTGTGTTTACATTGCCGCAAACTACTAAACCATTCCATGAAATTTCGTGTTTCATATTCATACCCAACTGAAGTAAAATCACCACAATGAATCAATACATCACATTCAGGAATTATAAGTTTTTTATGTTTTGTGTGGGTGTCTGAAATAATGCATAATTTCATCTATATAATAGTTAATTATAAAATTAAATAATATTTCTTCTAAATTATTTTTATAAATTTTTATATAATTTTCTAATATATGTATACATATTATTAAAGAACAAGATGTATTCTATAAAAGAATTTTCAAAATTAATTGGAGTTACACCAACAACGCTAAGAAATTGGGATAAAAATGGTAAATTAAAACCAATTAAATTACCTTCCGGGCATCGTCGTTATACTGAAGAACATTTGAATCAAATTTTAAATAATGAAATCAGCAAAAATTAGACTTGATTTAAATTATATTCAAGAATTACAATTAAATACATTATCTAATGAACATCGTTTATTATATAATGCTCTTCTCGCTTATTTTAAAACTGGTATTTATGATTTTGCAAAATTAGCTCATTTTTATGTTGATTTTCGAAACAATAACAATCTTACAATTAAATCAACTGCAGCGCAAAATACATGCAGAAAATTTATTGATAATATTAAAAGTTATTATGCATTAAGAAAGAAAGATGTAACTGCTAAACCGCCAAGATATTTTAAAAAATGGAATGAATTTCAATCTTTTATTATTAATCATGGTGATTCATTTAAATTAAAAAATAATATTCTAAAATTTCCATTATACGGTAATCAATGGGGTAAAAATTTAATTATAAAATATTTAGAAATACAATTACCTGAATTATATCATAATATTTTAACACTTGATAATATTAAAACTTGCACATTTACTAAAAATAAAAATAAATATTATTTAAATATTGCATATTCTGAAAATAAACAAATTAAACAATTAAATCCTGATAACTTTATTGCAATTGATTTAGGTATTAGTAACATTGTAACAACTTATTCAAATACAGCAAATAATATTCAAGTTAAAAATAATAAATTTGAAAGTTTAAATAAAACTCAAAATATATTACAATCAAAATTATCTAAAAAACAAAAAAATAGCAAGAAATATAATAAACTAAAAAATAAATTTTTAAAATCAAAAACAAAATTAAATAATAAACAAAAAGATTTTCAACATAAATTATCTAAAAATATCATTGATATTGCAGTTCAAAATGATATTGGAACTCTAATTGTTGGTGATATCGAAACAAAGAAAATCATCAAACATGAAAACAAAAGTCTTAAAGCAACTTCTAAGAATTTCGGTTTAAGTAGATTTAAGACGTTCCTCAAATATAAGGCAGAGGATGTAGGAATTAAATATAATTTAATTAATGAAGCTTATACAAGTCAGACAAATAGCTTAACTGGTAAAAAGTTTCCTGATAAATTAAATTTAAGTGATAGAGAAGTGCAATTAAGTAGCACAATAACTATCGATAGAGATTTAAATGCTGCAATTAATATTGCAAAGCGAAAAATTAAGGGAGAATGCTATCCCCACTATGCAACTTTAGGGTTGCAGAAAATATATATGACAAATGATTCAAAATTTGTTGTGTATGAGAATTCTTATTTATAAGATTTAACAGCATTTAATAGGGCAATTTTTATTTTGTTTGAATAACTTTTTTGGTTTTGAACTATCCCACAACATTACTAATGCAGGTACTCTATTTTTGTTATTGATTAATAATTTACAAACATCTTGCTTATCAAATGCTATGTTGAGACTACTTATATCATTTGTTAATAAGTTCTTGCATTTCATGCAATTTAAAATAGTTGCCATTTCTTTAAATATTTAACTCCAAATGTAGTGAATATATTTCATATACACAAGAAATTTTACATATATTTTAAAGATATTTTTGCATCATTTAAATGTGCATTTAAGCAATCAATACATAAATATTTAGTATCTTTTTTATCTTTAACTCGCATGTGTTTAGTTACACGAACTTTCTTAGTGAAATGATTTCCACATTTGCATTTAGTATTTTCATTGAACGTTAATTTTAGTTCTTTTGTTTTCATCATTTACACAATAAATCTGCAGCATAAGTAGCTGCCCATGCATAAGGTTTACTTCTAACTTGAAATCCTAATCCTGTAAGATACCCAACAGCAGCATCATGTACTATATTAGATCCAGCATTTTTATCCGGATTGTAATCAACATCAATTATTAAATTAATATTATCAACATCTTTAATAGCAAGAGCTAATTCAGTTGTTAATTCTGTTTCATGCCATAATCTAGAATATAAGTCCATTTTGCCAGAAACAGCTTTACGTTTGAATACAACATGCACACCATTGTTATCATGTCTAAAACAAACTACAGTAGCAAATAATGTTTTCTTTTTACTTCTTCTTGAATCAGTTCCAATGCATACATGTACTTTTGGGTTGATTAATAAATATTCTTTTATATAATCAACTATATTGTTTATCGACTCCCCGCCAAATAATTTGAAATTTTCCATAATTATAATTTTACTACATTATTAGCAACACCCCATATTTTATTAGGTGCAATTATTTTGTTATCAATATTATACTTCATAATTGTTGCGTTAGCACTAGCAATTTTATGAATGCTTCTTGTATCTTTAAACTTAGTAAATTTAGTTCTTTCTTTGTTATCATGCGATAATGGACGTAATGGTTCATCAACTATAATATATTGCAAACCAAGCAATGACCCAGCACGTTGAACTAAATCAGTATCTTCAAATCCCCAGCCAATGAAATGTTCATCATATCCAGATAAAATTTTAAAATTATTTCTTGATAAACATATTCTTCCAAACATATCAGCTGAATTATCAGCATTAATGACATATTTATCAATATTTGGTTCCATTAAATAAATAACATTGTCTAAAAATTCAGCACTCATTAAATTATCAGCATCTAAATGGATTATTACATCACCAGTTGCAAATTTTGTTATAACATTTTTTGCATGTGAATGGTGATAAAATTTCATATCTTCAACACGATAACATGATAATCTTTTATCTACTGCTAGTTCTTTTATATAGCTAGAATCTTTTGATGAATAATCCAATATTAAATATTCATAACTATAATTATCTCTTTCTAAATCCATAACAGCAAGGTTATGCTTAATGGTTTTCTTTAAATGATGTTCACGATTCATGAACGCAGTTGTAAAGCTAATTTTCATTACCGTTTTTTAATAATTTAAGACTTTCACATACACCCCATATTTTATTTGGTGCAATTACTTTATTATTATAATTATCTTTCATAATACTAGCATTTGCAAATGCAATCCTGTATATGCTTCTTGCATCATTTATTTTTGTATGTTTAACGCGTTCTTTATTGTTATGGTTTATTGGAGTTAAATATTCATCAATTACAATATATTTTAACCCTAATAATGCACTTGCTCTCTGTATTAAATCAGTATCCTCATGACCCCAGCCAATCATATGCTCATCATAACCAGATAAAATTTTAAAATTATTTTTAGATATACAAATTCTACCATATAAATCTGGCAGTCTATCTGAATTGATTACATATTTGTTAATATCATCTTTAATTAAATATATAACGTTATCTAAAAAATCAATGCTTAATAAATTATCAGCATCTAGATGAATTATAAAGTCCCCAGATATTTTTTTTGTTATAATATTTTTTGCATGTGAATGGTGATAAAAATTATAACCATCAGCTCTATAACACATCAGTCGTTCATCAAATGATAACTCTTTAATATATTTATCTGATTTTGATGAATAATCCAATATTAAATATTCATAGTCATAATTTGCCATTACTGCTAAATTATGTTTAATTGTCTTTTGCAAATGATGTTCACGATTCATGAACGCAGTTGTAAAACTAATTTTCATGCAAACTAAATATATTTTCTAAACAATTAATTGTATCTTTAGTAAGTATATCAATTTGAGTACCACACTCATTACAATCTAGAGAAT
>CAZDEU010000001.1:0-105281 GCA_964504265.1 uncultured Bacteroidales bacterium | reverse complement strand
TTAACACGCCAGTGTTAAATATTTTATATTATATATAAATATAAAGAAAAATATAAAGAATAAAATAAGATATCAATTCGATAACAAAATATAAAATAATTTAAACAATAAAAGAATACCAATATAAGAAAATAAATCTTATATTGGTATTCTTTTATTTCAATAAACTTAAATAAAATCTTATCTAAAAATCAATTCAAAATAACTTATCAAAGCAATCAATTATAATCTATCTTAAAACATAGTTTATTTAGCTTCTAACAATAGGTAAATACCTTTTATATATAAATTTATACTTAACTTTTAAACAAGCCTTATGACCGATTTAAAATCCATAAATACATAAAATTTTAATTTAAAATTTTGAATTTTAAATTAAATATAAAGTTTAATTTATTTTATATAAATTTTTATATAAAATAATTTAAAAACTGAAAGGAAAATATATGCCAACAATTAATGACAGTATAACTTTAGGTAGTTATCAATTTACTTTTAATCCTTCAAGTTATTCAGTTTCACCAATACCGATGAAAAGCAGTAAGCGGTCTTTAAATGGAACATTGCAAACGACATATGTTGTTGATGTTAATAGTAAAACAATAGTTAAAAATGAAATAACTTTATCAGGTATTACTTCAGACCAACTTGATAGTATTTTGACGGAATTTAAAAAAGCAACTAATTTAACTTTTATTGACATTTATAACAATACATTGACAGTTCAATTTTCAGATTTTAGTTATTCGATAGACTCGGATAAAGTAAATTATCCGAGTTATGATATAACTTTAATGGAGGTATAAAATGCTAATAACTTTAAATTGGTTAAATTTTGGATATACAACCAACCCAGCAAATCCAAATATAAATAATGTATCATTTACAACAAGGCCTGTTATAACATTTACTATTAGTTATGAATCAATAATACCTGAAAATGATTTAGTTGTTGAAATGACAAATTCTTTAAATACTATTGAAAATAGAGATGATTTTAGATTAGAAATTCCCTCACAAACACCAACAAATGTATATGAAGAAATACCACAAGCAGAAACGGAAACAATAACAGTCCCATCAGCATACATAAAATATGATACAAATTCTGTAATGTATATGAATCAAATTGTCAGGATTCACGCTGACGATTATGCACCAGAAGCACCGACTTATAAATATATAGGTAAGGTTGTAAATGTTGACCCTGCATTAAGATTAGCATATTTATTATCACAAATACCAGCCGATGTCGGGACGATAGCTTCAGGAACTCAAATATTTACAACAAAAATGAATAAAGCCATTATAGGTAAAATATATTTTAGAAATGATGTCGCTGGTTCAGGAAGTTACAAAATAACATTAACATTTAGGAATAGTTACAATGTTTCGATGGATACTAACGAATATCAAGCAGAAATAGCCTTCAATTATATCGGCCAAGATGATAGTTCAAACACAGATAACCAGCAATCAAGTTCTTATTATAAACATCAATTCGGTTACGATAATAAAGATTTAAGTTTTATGGATACAGGTAAAATAATCGTAACCCACGATGATTTAACGCCTTATACCGAAATTGATAATCAATTCAAATACAAAATAACATTAAGAGGTTTCAAAAATAAATCAGGAAGTCAAACAATAGATAGCAATAAGACAATAATAAAAGCAGTAAAAACAGATTTAAATGTAAATGGTATTTTAAATTTAGTAAAAGTTCCAGAAAATAAATAAAGTGAGGTAGATAATTATGTCAATAGGATATTCAGGTTATGGAGATTCAAAAACAGCAAATTTAGCAATTAACACATCAGAACCAGAAGCACCAAAAAATTTTATTTTAAAACAAATGCCAGAAATTGTTGATAATAAAGCAGTATTAACTTTTAGTTTTACCAGACCAACAAAATCAGTTTTAACTTTAACTGAAGCACAAAGCGATGATGAATTTAGCACAAATAATGTTGGTGCGACCGCAGCGCAGGTATTTAATGCTAACATAACAGTAATCACAACAGCAACTGATTTAACAGGGAGTTTATCTGCGGGAAATATAATCAAATTTTCTGCATTTTCACCATATTATTATGTTATTTCCGCAATAACAGCATCAGAAATAACATTAACATATGGTTTAGCTGAACCGCTTTCAGCATCAACTGATATTTATTTATGCACAAAAACAGCAGAAAGTTCAGCAGGTTCAAGAGCATTTAGAGTTAATTCAGCGGTAGGCAATTCAGTTAATATTTATCATATTGCTTCAGATACGACAAATAAATGGACAGTAACAACGACATTAGGTTCATTTTTAGATATTGATAAAGTTTTAGCAACAATAAATGAAGCAACAAGAGTTTATGCTAAAACGCAATTATTTAACACAGAATTAACGCCAGCAGCAATCACAACAGCAACAGTTTCATTAGCAAATCAAACAGGCGTTACTGCAAGCGAAGATGTTTCAAGTTATTTAGCAACAGGTGATTTTATAAGTTTTGGAGATAATGAAACTTTTTATGAAATCCAAACAGTAGCAACAACTGCAATAACATTAACAACTAATTTACTTTTAGAAATTCCGGCATTAACTCAAATATATAAAAAGAAAGTTATGACAGACGACCCGGCACCGGTAGCATATGAATTTCCTGATTATGTTAACACATCATTAATTGAATTTTCAGGAAATGAAACGATGACAGATTTAGGCGGTTATGAATTGTATATGAAAACTACAAGTCAAACACAAGGGAGTTTAGGAACATTAATTGAAACAATACCAGTTGATGATGCTTTATTAGTTAACTATAATGACGGAAGTTCACAATATACTTTTTATGCCGATGATGATACTTATAATGGCAGGGAAATGTATTTTGCGTTACTCGCATATGATACAACAATGCCAACAGCAAATAAGTCATTAGCAGATTTAAACGCCTATGTAATATCAATACCAACAGCAGTTGCAATTTCAAGTGTAAGTTTAGATATTGATACGAAAGTTGCAACAATTAATTTTGGCACAATAACAGGCTCGGGAAAGAATCCACATATGTTAGTTGTTATGAATAATAATGCAGCTCAATATTCAACTCGTGGAGGTTTTGACTTATACAAAGCATTATTTGTTGCTTTAGATATGGGAAAAGGATATTATTTAGGTGTTGATGCTAATAATGCTAAAATAGTTCACCCTGATATTTTAGCAAATGATTTTGTAGAAGTTAGAGATAGTATAAGCCGTCATATATGGGTTGGTAAAGCAACAGTTAATGGTTCAGTTGATTTAAATGACACAGTTAAAACATTTGGAACTGCAAGTATATCTTATTTAACAGGGCATAGCACTTTAAACATAACAGCAAAAAGAGCGGCAATAAATAGAACGACATCTTCAGTTTTACCTTTAACATCGGACGCAACGCCAGTTAAACAATATTTAACTGAATATTCAAACAGTTATACAGTAAGCAATTTAACTGCAAATGCGGAATATTTATTTGCAATGGAATCAATAGATACAGAAATTACTTATAGCAATTTAGCATAATAGGTTTAAAGTTTAAATTCTTTTATAATTATTTTTATATAAAAGAATTTAAACTTTTATTTTTTAGGTAAAATCAGGTTCAAAAATAAATTTTTAAATATGTTTAAAGTCATATTGTTTATTATAATTTTCAATCAAAAATAAATTCAAAAATAATTTTTAAGGTATTTGAAAAGTATTGATTTCATTGATATGTATTTTTTGATAAATATAAAATAAAAATTGATTTTTTTAATTTTAATTTATGAGATTAAATTATTAAATTTAAACGAATAAATGATAAAATATTTAACACGCCAGTGTTAAATATTTTATATTATATATAAATATAAAGAAAAATATATAGAATAAAATATATATCTGAAGACAATAACAAATATAAAATAATTTAAAATAGAATATATAAAATAATTTAAACAATAAAAGAATACCAATATAAGAAAATAAATCTTATATTGGTATTCTTTATTTATATGAACTTAAATTATTTCCAATAAAAACATAATAAGATAATCAATTATAACCTATGTTAAAACATGGTTTATTTAGCTTTTAACAATAGGTTAAGTGTATTTATATATAAATTTATATTCTATTTATAAACAAGCCTTAAAACCGATTTAAAAGCATTAAATACATAAAATTTTAATTTAAAATTTTGAATTTTAAATTAAATAAAAAGTTTAATTTATTTTATATAAAAATAATTATAAAATAATTTAAACTGAAAGGAATATCAAGATGTCTATTGGATATTCGGGAATCGGTAGAGGGTTTAATGCTTCGTTTCCATTAGAATTAACTTTAAGGCCTGAAAATAAAACAACAACTTGTCAATCAAAAGTAATTATTGAAGGCAGTAAAGAATCCGGTATGCTTGTTTATGATGGTTCAACATTAATACCATTAATAAATTATATTGATACTATAAAATGGTTTACGGCTAAAAGTTTGACATTAGGTTCAAATGCAATAACAATAAAAGCATATGACAATATTTATCATAATTATGCACCGACACAAACAATAAATATAACCAGAAATGCAATAAATATCAGTCAACAATATAAAAACTATAAAGTATTAGTTAACGGAATTGATTATTCAAATTATGTTGAATCATTTTCAATTGACGATAACAATGATTATACCGTTTCAGAGGCGGAAATATCTTTTATTGGAAATTTTATGCTTGACACCAATTTCAATAACAAAAAAGAAATTATACTTTACACTAATGACGGGTTTTTAAATAGTTTAGATGAACAATTTAGAGGAACTATTGAAACAAGAAGTTTATCATTTAAAAATGCAGAAAAAATAACAAATGTAAAAGCATTACATAAAATATTGAAAACATTAGACACAGAAACTTCAATATATTTAAAAGGAACTTTTAATGGTGATGTTCAAAAAGAATTACTTGAAAGTTTAGGTGTAACTAATTTATGGTTATTCAATAAATATAAATATGCAGGTAAAAGAAATTTATCGGAAATAAAACCATTAGAAATAGTTAAAGATATTGGAGTTGTCCAAGGCGAAATTTTAGATATAAATAAAGATAAAATAAATATGATACCTGATGAATATTTAAATTATCCATTATTTGAATTTACCGAAGATGAAGTTATTGAATTAGATATTGAGGAAAATACAGATAATTTATTCAATAAAATCAATGTTATTTATGGAGATATCGATACAAATAATTCAAATTCTAATGTTAATTTAACCATTCCAACCACAGATATCGGATATGCTTTTTTTAGCGATGAAATATTAAAAAATAAACTTACAAAATTTGATAGAACAGGAACGGTTTACTTTGCAACCTGGGATAAAACAATTTTAGATTTTGAAAACATAACTGATGCAAGATTAATATTACAACACACCAATACAGATTATGGCTTTATCAATAATAAAACTGAATTTTTACTTGATGTTGATAGTGAAAATAAAATAGCATTTACAGAAATAATTTTAGATAAATTATCATTAACAAAAAACTCAAAATTAAATTTTATAGTTATAATTCAAGATGAAAATAAAAAGTTATATAATCCTTCAATAATAATGGAAGTTAATGATAGCATAGGTGTTATTACAGCTAATATCAATGCGTTAGACGGTTTATTTTCAAATGTAAAAGAATTATCAAGTAATGAAATAAAATTAAGTTTAGCTGGTGATGCTTTAGATGAAAATTCATTATCAGACAGAAATCCGAATATAACTTATATAAAAACAATTTCAACCGATAAAGATAAAAAATCGATATATGAATTTTTATATCGATTTCCCGCAGATAGCGGAATTTTATCAACATTAGATTTTGATTATAATGGTGAAAATAATTCAATAAATTATGTAGTTAATGCTGAGATAGTAAAAGAAAATAACACAGATATATTTGGAAAATCGTATATACGAGCAGTAACTTATGCTGAACCAAAAACTTGCTATAATAGAGTTAAATATATACATATACTATTTCGGACAAGTCCGATAAATAGTAGCACTATAATATCAAAAACAACAGATGAAGCATTAATTGATAACACAAATTATCAGGTTAAAATTAAGTTTAAAATATTTGGTAAAAAACTATTAAATACAGATAGTTATATTGATTATGAAAATTTAAAAGCAGAAAAAACAAATGCAGCATCAATTACAAATTATGGATTAATTGATGGTGGGTATCTAGTAAATAATTATGTAAGTAATATAAATCAAGTTGAAAATATGGCAAATAAATTGGTAAGCGTTTATGGTTATCCATTAGTAAAAGTTACTTTATTATTACCAGTTATAAGTGAATTGAAAAAGAATATAATGATAAAAGTTATTTCACCTAATAGCGGTATTAATAATTATTACTATATTAATGCAATAACAAAAAACTTTGATAATTATACAGCAGAATGTTATTTATTGAGGACTACAAGACTTGTAAGAAATGCAGGAATTGAATCAGAATATGATTTATACTCAAGAAATTTAGAAAATATAAGTTTAAGTCCATTTTTAAGTAACTTATTAAATAAAAATAAAGGGTTAGAAAAAGGCGTTGTAACCATTGCACATAGGGACAATACAGTTTCAGTTAAAGTATATGGCACTAATTTGAAATACTCGCATATTCCAAGTTTGCAAGGTTTAAAACCAAAGAAAAATGACAAAGTGTTAATAGCGTTAACAGCTGATAATGTAAGGATTGTAATTGCAGTATTGGAAAGCTCAATCGAAAATCAAACAGATATTGAAGGGAATGAAAGTGGAAGTATTGAAATAACAGATATTGATGCAATACCAACTGGGAATTCAGAAGGTTTTAAACAAGGTGAAAAAGATAATTATATTGACGCAACCCATTTAAGTTTAAAAGCAAAAATATCAGTAAGAGATATTAAGACATATTGGATATATAAATCAGATATAGATATAACAAGTGAGGATAGAGCACCATTAGACGCTGTAATTGACATTGAATTAAATATGTTAGTTGATTATAAAGATTTAGCAAGCAGGATAACAGTTGTAAGTTTAGGTAATAACCTTATAACAGTTCCAGCTAAAATTGAAGCAGGAAATATTATAGAACAAACAACAGTTGTTAATGGGAAATCGATAACAACATTAGGTGTTAAAAAGATAAAAATAACAGGATTAAATTATGCAGTTGATACAACATATGAGGTAAAACTTAAAGCGACCGACCCTGTATTATATTCAGTTGACCGCAAAGGTATTTTAGATGACGATGTTACATTGCAATTTACTATTGAACCGTTATTTAATATTCAAGGTATAAGAATGTTAGATTTACATACCTTTGAGTTAATATTGAGTCATCCATTACCTGATGATTTTGTTTTAGGGTTAGACAATTTTCTAATAGTAAAAGAATAAAATTTAAAATTATTTTTATCGTGAAAAGCATTGATAATAAAAAGTTATCAATGCTTTTTTATTTTTATTTTAAATTATTTTATAAAAACTATTTACATTTTTATTATAATATGTTATAATAAAAATATAAAGGGTTAAATAAATAAATAAAAAATTTGAAAGGGAAGATGTAAAATGGAATTAACAAAATCAGAAAAATATATAGCAGATGCTTGGAACGCAGCAAAGAAACAAGTAATTGCATGTTTCCAACCAACAACGGCAAGTTTCAGTGAAATAATTACAACAAAATATTTATTAGATAATTTAGAAAATTATATAAACAAGATGGAAAGAAATTTAAGTTTCGATTTAAGATTAAAAATAATAAATGAAGAAGCAAAAACACAAAGAATAGAAATTATTAAACACTTAAGAGTAATGATTGCAAATAAAAGAAAAGAAGTAAAATAAAAATAGTAAAATTGGTTTAACAGGTTCCAAATAAAAACCTGAAATTTGAAAGGGGAAATTAAAATGAATTACAACGAATTTAATCAGATGTTAACAAATGAAGGTTTAGACGAGGTTAGTTATAATGAATATTTAACAATAGAAAAAGTTTATATGAATCACCCAATTATAAAAGATGTTGAAGGTAAAACACAAATATTTAACTTATATAAAATAGGCGGAATGTTACTAATAAACGATATGGCAAAAAGAGTTACTGAAATATTAGAAATCGAAAAATCAAATAGAAATTTACAAATGGCAATAGATGATTTAGAATCTGAATGGCATTGTGAAACTTTAAAACTTGAAAAAATTTACAACGAAAAAATATCAACATTGAAATTGCGTCAAGTAGAATTAAAAAATAAACAATTAGAATTATTAAACTAAAAATAGTAAAATTGGTTTAACAGGTTCCAATCAAAAACCTGAAATTTGAAAGGGAAAGATGAAAAATGGATGATATTTATATAATATTAAGTTTTGCTATTAAAAGTAATGAGAATAAAGGTGTTATCAATTATTTAGAAAGTATTAAAGATAATGTTGTTAATTGGGAACATCTATCAATTTCTCATAAATTAAGTGAATCATTTATCGAAAAATTTCAAGATAATTTTGATTGGGATTATATAACGCAGTATCAAAAATTAAGTGAATCATTTATTAAAAAATTTCAAGATAAAATTAATTGGCTTATAATAAGTATACAAAAAAGAATTGTAACATATGATATTTTAAATTCTTATAATATGCATGATAAACATAAAAAAGAATTTGAAGAGTTATATACTAAAAATGGAAAACCAACACTAAAAGATTTAGTAAATAATGATAATATAACTGCCGGTTTTCTCATAGAAATATATCATAATATATTTATGATAGAGGAGTTTTGAAAATGAATTATATTTATACATTAGAACTTAAAACCAAACAATATAAAACAGTAAAAACTATTAATATTGGAAATAATTTAGGTTGTGTTGCAGCAGCTTATAAATTAATGAAACAAATGGATTTATCAGAATATATTAATTTAAAAGTAGTTAAAGTTTGGTTAATGATTAATGGTGAAAGACAAGCAACCTATATGATAAGTGAATTTAAAAAATAAAAGGAGGACTTAAAATGGAAAAATTAGAAAAAGATATTGAAAATCTGTTAGCGGATATCCATTTTGTATATACAAATTTAACACCTTCAAAAATGCTTGAAGTTAAAGATAAATTGGAAATATTAAAAATAGATATTGAAAATATGAAGAGAAATAATAATTTTGATAATTTATCTTTTTATAAAGGGTTGTTTGATGATATATTACATTTTTGTAAAACATTTGAATATAAAATTAAAGAACAAGACCACGCTAAAATGCGTAAATTATTAGAAGAGCATAAAAATGTTGGTGATTATTTTACATATGTAGTATTTCAATTAGAAGATACTAATTATTATATTTTTGATAAAGAGTTTAAAAAATTAACACCTGGAGAAATAGAATTAATTGAATTTAAAGAAGGATTTAAAAAAGTTTAAATTATTTTATATAAAAATTTATATAAAATAAATTAAAAACTTTAGAAAGGAGAAACCTAAAATGGAAAATTGGAAGCCTATAAAAAGATTTAATTCAGCATTTTTATCAGTATTAAATAGAATAAAACAATATGAAAAATTATCAGCCACAGAAATCGTAAATGATTACAAAGAAATAAAATTATTAAATGATATAAACTGTTTATTTATTTTTATAGGTGCGACCGATGAATTAAGCAAATTTAAACGAGAGCAATTAAAAGATTTAATGTTTGTAAACCAGTTAAATCCTGATTTAGATTTTCAACGATTAAATGAAATAAATAGGAGTGATGATAATGCAGTTAGATATTAAAAAAATATTTGAAATAAGAATTAATAATTTTTTATATGATTTACGGCACGATAAATATCAAATAACTAATATAGATACTTTAAAAGTATGGAATAAAATAATATTACTTGAAAATGATATAAACAATGCAATATATAAAAATCAATTAGAACAGTATAGTATAACATTAGCAAAAGAATTAAGCAATATTATTAACGAGGTGAAGAATAATGAAGTTAAGTAGAAATGATATTTTAGATTTATGTTTATTATCCGATGATACAGATTTATATAAAATATATAAGCGCAATAAAGTATTAATAACAAATATTATATATGATAAAGCATTAATGATAACTAAACGGGCGCATTTGAGATACAAGTTAAAAACAATAAGATTTTTTATTTGAAAGGAAAGATGAAAAATGAAAGATAATAAATATATAAAAGAAATGCAAATTATATTTGAGAATGATGATGTGAAATTAAAAGTATTATTTAAAGATGATAAACTAAATAATAAAAATGTTTATGAAAATAAATTTTATAATATGTTACAGCTTATAAAACATTTGTTTCCAAGATATTCTAATTATATCGATTATGACTATCAATATACACTTAAAACAGCGGTTGGTAGTAAAGTATATCCATTAAGCGTTAATACTTTTTTAGCTAAATTTTTAATATTTAATGATTTTATTTATTATAAAACAAAAGATGATATTATTGATACAATAGATAAAGTATCAGAATTTATAAAAGATGTTCAAAATAATTATGATGCATTGATAAATAAATTTAATAAATCTTAAAAAAGAGATGATAAAATGGAAAAAACTATTAATTTTGAAGATTTCTTTAACAAACAAACACCAGAATTTATAGGGCATGTAAATAGAATATTGAATAGACTACATAAAAAAGTTGATATGCAATATAAATCAAAAATCAGATTAAAAAGATTAAGATATAAATATTTTATAAAAAGGATGGAAAGATGAAAAATGAGGAAAGTTAATAATGATAATGAATATATAGTTTTGAAAGGCATTATAAATGGAATACATAAGTATGAACATAAAAATGAATTTGTAATAAGTTTTGAAATAATAGTAAATAGCACAATTTTAACAAAAGATTTATCATTAAAATTTACATATTCGAGAACATTTCAAACAATAAAAGAATTAAAAGAATATCAGAAAAATTTTGAAGTTTATGATATTATAAAATTATTTTGTAGTATCAATAACCTAAAACAATTAGAAATTGAAAATATCTACTCTTTTTAGCGGTATTAACAAATTTAATACCTTATTTTTAATTAATTATTTAACAAGAGGCTAAAATGAAAATAATCGAAATTTTGTATATAACAAGTAATCCAGTAGATATGGCGAAATATGATTTAATAAAAGCAGATAAGTTAAATTTCAAAAAAGAAATAAAAGATTTGAATGCTTTAGTATTTGAAGATAATATTAGTAGAAAAATATATTATATTCAAAATATTAATACAGTTTTAAAATTTATAAAATATAGACTATTTGATGAAATATTAAATATTAAATTGATTGATAAAAGTAATAGAATTATGATAAAACAATCATTGAGGTAATATGAATTTAGATACTTTAAATATATTTGAACAAGAATATGTGAAAGAAATGATGCGGCAAATAGATAAAGGTGATATGTCATTATTTAATAACATATTTGCTGATGATTATAGATATCCATTAGTAACACCACTGGAATTTTTACACGACCCTCAATACACAGGAGACTTTGGAAAGCAGTTATTTCCAAAATTACAAGAAGATTTTTGTAAGTTATTTACTTCTCATAGTATATTTGAAGTCATATTAGCGGGCTCTCAAAGATGGGGAAAGAATTATTTCGCTGAAAATGCTGCCGTTAGAATGATGTATGAAATACTATCACTAAAAAAACCGCAAGAATTTTTTGGTATATCAAGTAATACAGATATATACATTGCAGTATTTTCAATTAATGCTACAAAAGCAAAATCAGAATTTTATGATGGTGTAAAAAGAATATTAGATACTAGCCCGTTTTTTTCGCAATTTAGAATAAGAAAAGATTTGGAATCTAGAGTTACTTTTAAATTAGGTAATAAAGATGATAACTCCCGTGGAAATTTAGTTTTTGTATCTGGTAACTCATCTGAATTATCAGCATTTGGACAAAATACAATAGCAGGTTTTTTAGATGAAGCAAATTTTTTACCTGATATTAAAAATAGTAAGCGAGCAAGAAGCCACGGTAGAGAAGATAATCATTATAATGCAGCATTAAATTTATATCAATCAGTATATAGAAGAATGAAAAATACATATGGAACCGCTTATGGGACAATGCCCGGAAAATTCTTTATTATAAGCTCACAAAAACATGAAAAAGATTTTGTAAACAATAGAATTAGAGAGGTTCAAGAAACAAAAGATAACTCTGTATTTATTTTAAGATATTCAAGCTGGGACACTAATCCGAAATACAAAAATGCTGAAAGATTTACAATAGGTATAAATCATAAAGTAAATAAATTAAGTAAAATATTAACTGAAAATGATATACCTAATGATTATGAGCGTTTGATAAAACCGCCTAAAATATTTTGGTTTGATTTTGTAAATGATTTCTTTGGCGCAATGTGCGATTTAGCAGGCCAGCCTTTTTATGGCAAAGGTAAATTTATTAATAGTTTAAAAATACCAATTATATTCAATAAAATAATACAACCATTTTGTAATAAAGATAAAGTTGATTTCAGTTATGACGATATAGTATTTGATAAAAATAAAATACAATATAAAAATAAACCACGATTTATACATTTAGATATGGCAGAAAATGGTGATAATTTAGGTTTAGCAATGGGATATTTATATGGAAGTAAAAAAGTAACTAAAGTTGAAGATGATAAAATAATTGATATAGATATGCCAATTACAGCTATTGATTTTTTATTGACAGTAGTTCCTCCAAAAGAAGGTAAAATAGATATTGATAAAATATACCAATTATTTTTAAGGTTAAAAAATTTAGGTATTTACATAAATAAAATAACATACGATAGATTTCAAACAACATATTTAATGCAGCGATTAGCAAAAATGGGCTTTAATGTTGAATATTTATCAATGGATAGATTACCTTGTGAACCTTATCATAATTTAAGAGATTCAATTCATCAGGAGAGATTATATTGTATAGATAACGATATAATAGGTGATGAATTAGGTTGTTTAGAAAAAAATGATAGTGGAAAAATTGACCACGATGCAGAAGGTTGTTTTACAGGAGATACAAAAATTAAAATGCTTGATGGTAATGATAAAACAATGTCAGAATTAGCAGAAAATAATATAACTAACTTTGATATTTTCAGTTGTGATAATAAAGGTAATGTATTTAAAGCTAAAGCAAAAAAATGCTGGGTAACAAAAGAAGTTAATATTTTAATAAAAATAACTTTAGACGATGCAAGTATTATTAAATGCACACCTGAACATAAATTTATGTTAATTGATGGTATATATGTAGAAGCATATGATTTACAAATAGGAAATGTTTTAATGTGCTTATCTATAACAAAAAGAGTTAAAAACATTGAAGTAATTAATTTATCAGAACCAATTAAAGTATATGACATTGAAGTTCCAGAATATCATAATTTTGCATTATCAGCAGGAATATTTGTGCATAATTCAAAAGATTTAGGTGATTGTATTGGTGGTGTTAATCACAGCGTTTTAAAATACTTTATTGACTGCGATTTTGGTAATAAACCATTAATTGACATAAGCGATAGGCAATCAATACATACAGAAACTTCAGATAATATTTTAACTGACTTTGACGGTTGGTAACATTTATTTTAAAAATATTTTTACCGTGAAAAGCATTGATAATAAAAGGTTATCAATGCTTTTTTATTTTTATTTTAAATTATTTTATAAAAACTATTTACATTTTTATTATAATATGTTATAATAAAAATATAAAAAGTTAGGAAATAAAATAAAAACAAAAAAGAAAAGGGGAAAAGAAAATGAGAACAATTAACTTAAAACCAGTAGGTAAATTCGAACTGTCAAGCGAAGCAGCTCTTTATAATATGCGTAAAGAATTAAAACATTATTTTAAAACAGTAAAATTCTCAGTAAAAATAGAAAGATATACAATAAGTAATACAGTATATGTCAGTTATGAAGGAGAAGTAGATGTTAAACAATTAAGGCAGATATTAGATAAATATGAAGCAGGAAAAAATCCAGAATTTTCTCAAGTATATGGCACAGTAGATGATGTTATAATAGATAAATAAAAAATAGTAAAATTGGTTTAACAGGTTCCAATCAAAAACCTGAAATAAGGAGGAAATAAAATGGAAAATTTTAATTATGAACATTTCGAGTATGAATATTATAAACAAGAAGTAAACGCGGCATTTAATTTTTGTAATAAAAATATTAATAGTCTTGCAAATAAAGCAAATATTACGCCAGATATTTTAATAAAGGAACTTGAAAAAGTTAAAGATACGATGTTAAATAATTCAGAAGATAAAATGCTTGAATTTTGGGATTACTATTTGGAAGCTGAAACTTGTATGGAACAAGTTATGATAAAGTATACTTTAAAGAATCTAAATATAACAAAAGAAATATATTTTGGTAGCTTATAAAAATATTTCAATATTTTATTATATAAATGACAATCACAATTTCCCCTATTATTTAATGCTTAACATTTATTGTTAAGCATTTTTTGTTTGATAATTAATATATGTTAAAACATGGTTTATTTAGCTTTTAACAATAGGTTAACTATATTTATATATAAATTTATACTTAACTTATTAATTAGCCTTAAAATCTATTTAAAAACCATAAATACATAAAATTTTAATTTAAAATTTTGAATTTTAAATTAAATAAAAAGTTTAATTTATTTTATATAAAATTTATTATAAAATAATTTAAAAACTGAAAGGAAATGCTCTTTATATGAACATAATTATTTTAGGTAGTTTAGGTTATTACAATAATATGGTAGGGCAACGACAGCATTTTTTAGCAAAAGAATTAGCTAAAAATCATAAAATAATATTCATTGAAACTCACGATTCAGGAGTTAAAAAAGATAATGATATATTAATTGATTCATTTATGACGGGTAATTGGCTTCAAAATAGTTATGATTTAAAAACAATGGAAAATAAATTAGAAAAAATATTAAATAAACATATAAAAAAGACTGAAAATAATATTGTAATTTTTGAAATACCTTTACCTTGTTATATTAACTTAATACCAACATTTAAAAAATATAACTGTAAAATACATTATGACTGTATTGATAATTGGAAATATTTTTATGGTGGTAATGTAATTGACACAGATAGAACAAAAGAATTAATAGATAATTGTAAATCATTTTCAGCAACGGCAGATTATCTAATTAATGATTTAAAACAACGATATAATATAAATCATATATCATTAATACCTAATGCTTATGGATATTTAGAAAATGAAGAAGCAATCGTAAAAATAGATAAAGAAAAAATCAATATATGTTATTTCGGCAGTTTAGGTGAATGGTTTGACTGGAAATTATTAAAATCTATAATACACAAACCAGATAATAAAGTTTGTTTCCATATATTTGGAAATTATGCTGAAAGAAAAGAATTTCCTAAATTAGAATTTGATAAATTGATAAATAATACCAATTTCAAATATTATGGTTATATAAAAAGAAGTCAAATAAAGCAAATGTTAACTTATATGGATTATGCAATAATACCTTTTGTTGATACGCCTTTAATATATGCGACAGATGCAGTAAAAGCATATGAAATAGCAGCAAATTATAAAAAAATATTACACCCAGAATATATGGTTGAGATGTTTAAATTTCCAGACGAAATAAGAATTAGTTATAATAGAGATTTCAACTTCAATAATTTAAGTAAAACTTATTATATAAATGAAAATGAAATTAAAGATTTTATTTCAAAAAATACCTGGGAAATAAGAAGTAAAAAATTATTGGAGGCCATAAATGGGAACTGAAACTTATGATATTATAATGTTAAGTCATAATACAAAAGAAATAACTAAAAAAGCTATTGAAGAATTACATTTAAATACTTATAATGCTTTTAACTTATATATTTTAGATAATAATTCGACCGATGGTAGTATTGAAATGTTAAAAGAATTTGAAAGTAAAAAATTATTAACCTTAATATTATCAGATAAAAATTTAGGTTTTGGCAAAGGTAATAATTTAATATTTAATAGCATTGAAAAACATAATAATATAACACTTTTTATCAATTCAGATACGGAAGTAAGTCAATATTTTGATAAACAACCTATAAATTTTTTAATTGATAATAGGATTGCAGGGATTGTAGGTAGCAGTAGTGATAATGTCGGTGCTATTGATAATCCTCAAAGAATAAAGGTAATTGATAAAGATACTTATATAAATTATAAAGGTTATGAAAATAAATTCTCATCAAATAACATAATAGAAATTGACCGTGTTAGTGGTTTTTGTTTTTTCATTAAAACAGAGTTATATAAACTATTAAATGGATTTGATGAGAATTTTTTTGCTTATTTTGAAGATGATGATTTATCAATAAGAGTTAAAGATAAAGGTTATAAAATATATTGTATTTATAAATCATTTGTAAAACATATAATGTCAGCTTCAAGTAAAAACCAAACTGAAAATGAAAGAATATTCCAGGAATCAAAGAGATATTTTTTAAGTAAATATCCTAATGCGACCACGGCAAGATAAAATAAAAGTTGGTGTTTAATAAATGGATTATATATTATATTGTAAAGATTGTGAAAGTTTTATAGCAACAAATGAAATAATATTCAAAAAATATGATAATATTAGGTTTAAATGTGGTAAATGCAGTGAAACATATATTGATGAAGAAGTAATAATTGATACTTCATTAATGTTTGATAAAAGAAAAAAAGATGATATAGAAGAAAACGATAAAGTAAAAACTAAAAATAGAAAGCGTAGAAAATCAGATATTAAAAAGTTAGAGGATTAAAAATGAAATTATCAGCATATACGCCAATAACAGATTTTGATTTTAAATTTATCAATGTATATATTGATAATTTAAAAGATAAAGTTGATGAAATAATATTTATTTATACAGGTAACTCATTTGATTGCAGTAATTATGAAATGTATCATAAAAATATTGATATTAAATTTTATAATTATCCAGTTGCAATACCTTATAAATGGCCAGAGGGCAAGATAAGAAATTTTGCAATATCTAAATGTAAAAATGATTGGATTTTAGCATTAGATATTGATGAAGTTATAGATGATAGTATTAATGGTTTAATATTACAAGAACCTTATATTTATTCCTTTAATTTTATACCATTCTGGTATGACTTAAAAACAGTAAGAGTTAATGTTGAAAATGATAATCATTGGTATCCAAATAACATATTTAGATTATATCATAAATCATTAATATGTTATAGTGAAAATACTGATAATCATAGTTTTTATCCTTATAGAAATAGTGATATAAGGCAAACAAACTTAAATGTATATCATTTACATTATGTTGATAAATTTAATAATGGTATATTGAAGCCAAGAGATAATAGGTCCGGAGATTTTCAGAAATATGAAAATTTAAAACTTGACAGTAATGGTGTTTCAATAACAAAAGAAGATTACTTTATATTACAACAACCAGAATTAACTAAAAAATATTATGCTTTAAATACAATAGAATTTAATGGAAATTATCCTAAATGTTTAAAATAGAAAGTGGTATTAAAGATGAAAATAGCAATAATATCATCGGTATTAAATGAAATAAATTTTATTGAAGATTATATAATCCAAAACATTAATTATGTTAATGAAATATTGTTAAGTGATGGCGGCTCAACTGACGGAACATTAGAAGTAATAAAAAAGTATATAGATAAAGGATATAATATAAAATTATTTCAACATATTCAAGGTAAACCATATACTGATGAATGGAATCACGATAAAATACTTAATAACTTGATAAATAATACAAATGCTGATTATATAATGCAAATAGATGTCGATGAAATATTAGATAGCAATTTCAGTAATTTCAGAAAGATTATTGTAATAAATCCTGAAACATTATGTTATGGTTTAAGGTTAATAACATTCTGGGGCAATACAGATAATATAAGAGTTAATGTTGATAATGATAATCATTGGTTAGGTAGTTATAAATATTGTATATTTAAAAATATACCTGAAATAACATTTAAAGGTGCGAATCACGCAATATTGCATTATAATAACGATAATATATTTAACTATAATTATAAATACTTAAATATACCTTTATATCATTTACATTATACAAAAGATAAGTTAAAAGTAAATGATAATAGGTTAAATGACATTGGTGGCGATTATAATAATCCAGATTATAACATAAAAGAGAGTTATTGGTTAACTAATCCATTCAATTATTACGGTAAGTATGAAATTAAATGTATTAGTAATAATGAAATGTTAAATATTATTAAAAAAGAAACAGATGAATTAAGTTTAATACAATCAATCATAAAACAATATAATATAGAGGTTGACAAGTTAAAAAATGATAATAAATATTATATTGAAGCAGTTAATGCCTACAAAGAAGTAATAAAATCATATCAAGTTTAATTTATTTTAAAATTATTTTTACCATTAAAAGCATTGATAATAAAAGATTATCAATGCTTTTTTGTTTATGCTTTAAATTATTTTTTAAAAACTATTTACATTTTTATTATAATATGTTATAATAAAAATATAAAGGGTTAAATAAATAAAAATAAAAAATTTGAAAGGTGGAGTTAAGATGAATAATTTAGAAAATGGAGATGTCGAAAGAAAAAGAAGAGCAACAGAAAATTATTGCTCAAATCAAAAATCAGAATTTTGCAAGGATTGCACAATGTGCAATTACAGCAGAGATTGTCATAATAATGAATTAGATGATGTTTATGGTTCGATAACAACAAGGCATTATGATGTATCGTTAGATGAATTTGAAAAAGCATTTTTTGGTGAAGAATAAAAAGCATAAAATCAGTTTAACAGGTTCTGATTAAAAACCTGAAATTTGAAAGGCGGCGTTAAAATGAATGAATTTAATGAAGTAAAAATCAAAGCAATAAAGTTAGAAAATAATAAGATATTAGTTAATTGGTTTGGTAAATGTTGCCCTGAATTAACTATTATTTGCAATGAAACAGCGGAATTTACCGAATTATCGTTAAAAGACATTTCAATATTCAACTTTTTAAAACCAGAAAAAGAAATAAAAGGTATTGAATTATGGAAAGTAACTGGTAAATTTTATATTTCTAAAGCTGGTAAACCTTGTTTTGAAATAACTAATAATGGTAATGAAACTTTATATGCTCTTAAATGGGATATTTCTAAAAGATATTCAATGGGAATACCTGAAGATTTAGCACTAAAAAATAGAATGGAAACGCCAGGAGTTCCGGAAGATTGGACACGCCGAGGAACTTGGAAATATTTAAAATCAGAATTAAAATACTTTAGAAAAGCAAGGACAAATGGTGCAGGGCAAGGAATAGATTACTTAATATTTTAATAAAGGAGGAAGTTAAAATGCTTTTAATATCTAAACCAGAAATTTTATATCATGTTACATATAAAAATTATTTAAAATCAATACTTAAAAATGGTTTAAAGGCTCACAGAAGTATTGATGGTAATCCAATAGAATATATTTATACATTTGTAAGTTTAGATAACGCAATAAGTTATTTAGGTCAATCTAAAAATAGAGTAATATTAAAATTAGATATAAATAATATACCAGAAAGAGTTATGAGTCATCACGATATGGGCTTATTAGATGCTTCAGAAATTATAAGATTACATTGTGATTTAAAACCAGAAAGAATAAAAGTAATAAAATAGGAAAGGATGCGATTACAATGGAAACATTAAAATTTGCAATTAATAACAAGGAAGATAAAAGGTTACTAAAATATTTAGAGGAATATAACGAGAATAATATTGACTGGAGTTATATTTCAAATAATTATAAGTTAAGTGAAACTTTTATTGAAAAATATCAAGATAAACTTGACTGGAATAGAATTTCATTACATCAAAAATTAAGTGAACAGTTTATTGAAAAACATCAAGATACGGTTTTTTGGGAATATATTTCAAAATATCAAAAATTAAGTGAAACTTTTATTGAAAAATTCCAAAATAAATTAGACTGGGATTATATTTCAGACTATCAAAAATTAAGTGAAACTTTTATTGAAAAATATCAAGATAAACTTGACTGGAATAGAATTTCATTACAACAAAAATTAAGTGAAGAATTTATTGAAAAACATCAAGACAAGATTAATTTTCGTATAATAAAAGCGCAAAAGCAAGTAATAACATATGATTTACTTCAAAAATTAACAGCTTGTAAAGAAGGCAAAAGACATTTTACAAAACTTTATGGTAAACTCGGGACGCCAACATTAAAAGATTTAGTGTGGAATGATAAAGTTGATAGACACCATATTTATTGGTTATATTGTAAAATTTAAAGTAATATCTTGACAAAATTATTATAATTTAATATAATATAAATATAAAATAAAATGGAGGAATTTAAAATGATTACATTAACTACAAAAAATGAAAAAAGTATAATCGCCAAAAGAGATGCAGAAATCGATAAACTTGAGGTTTCAGTCGAAGATAAGAAAGCATATAAAGATAGCTGTATGGGTTTAAACTTCGATGTTAATGCTGAAGGTTGTGTTGATTGTGGGCATAAACAATTGTGCATGGACATTGAAAATACATTAAAAGAAGCACCAAAAAAAGAAATTAAAAAGGAAGTAGAGTCGAAGAAAGAAATCAAGAAAGAAGAACCCAAAAAAGAAGTTAAAAAAGAAAAGAAAGAGGAAGTAAAAATGGAAACAAAAGAAGTAGAGACCACAAAATCAAAAACAGTAACAGTTGATTCAATAATTCTAAAATATGACTATGCAAAATTAGACGCTGATACTGAACAATTAAAAACGATTAAGGCAGTAACAAAAGATATTAAAAGAGCACAAAATTCAATTGTATCGGAAATGGTTGCAATGGGCGAAATGTTAGGTAGGATTAAAGTATTAGTAAAAACCAATTGGCTTGAATGGTTGGCAGTAGAACTTGATATGAATGCGAATCAAGCATATTCAGCTATAAATGTTTATAACCGTTTTGGTAAAAAGATTAACCAGATTTCAAATAAAATCGCTTATACAACATTAGGGCAATTAGCATCAGACGCTTATACAGATGATGAGATTGAACAAGTATTAAAGGCAGTTGACCACGAAAAAATACCCGGCACAATGTCATCAATACAAAACTTTGTTAAAGAATTAAGGCTTGTAAATGACGATGTTGACGAGGATACAAAAGATGATAAGAAAGAATCAAAATCAGATAAATTAGATACCGGAATTGACATTTCAGAAGATGATGTTTCATTTAAACCTTTTATTAAACAAAGCGAAGACTTCTTAAAAATACTTGAAGCATCGGCAACAGTTAGTCAAGAACAATTTGACGATTTGAAAAAATTAAAAGATATTATTAAACAGATAAATGAAAATATGGAATTAAAATTAACTGAAATATCAGTGGAAGGAAAATAAAAAATGATTTTTATGCGTCCAGACCAAGTTAAAAGTGATAAATTTAAATGGTGCAAAAAATTAAATATGATGACTTGCGGAATATTATGCAATTACCGCAAAAATAAAAAATCAAAAAATCCAGAATATGTTAAAAATTTTAGTGAATGTTTTAAGTGTAAGGTAGGTGAATAAGATGAAATTTAACAACGCAAAATTGAAGCAATTAATAGATTTTTTTGCTTTAAAAGGTTTATCAAAAGAGGCATTGTCGGTAAAATTAAATGTAAGTTTTCCAACAATATATAAATGGACAACAGGAACAACAGTCCCAGGTGCGGATGCTTTACATGCAATTTTAAATGTTGCAAAAGAATATGGTTGTCATAATGTAACATTTGAATCGTTTTTTGAAAAATAGAAATATTTAAAGTGCTGATTTAAAATCAGCACTTTAAATAAAATAAATAGGGGGTTTTGAGAATGGCTTTACCTTTAATTAATTCATTTCAAGCGGAAGATTATATGAATATGATAACAGCGGTCGCTAAAAATAATTATACGAAATTATGTAAATACGATTATGAATTAGACGATATAATAAGTGAATTATATATTGAAGTTCACGAAAGTTTAAGAAAATTAGCTAAAAAATCAACTGAAAATCAATACAATATAGACGGCTGGGTTATGCGTTCAATGATAAATAAAGTTTATCGCTTATTAAATAAAGAAACTTACAGAGTAAAGAAAAACTTATATGTTGAACTTGTAAGAGAAGAAGAAATGACAGAATTTAATGCAAATATGGCAGAAAAAGCAATCGAACACGCAAGAACAATTTTACAAGGTATTGAAAATGATGTATTAGATTGTTTAATCCAACCACCGGAAATACTTTTAAACACCGAAAATAGGACATATACAATGGAAGGATTATCTAATTTTTTAGGCATAACAACAAAAAAGTTAATGACAATCTTAGATAAAATAAGAACGATTATTTACAATTTGATTGATAACGATAATTTATGTTATGAGTAAGGCGGTTAAAAATGAGAAGAGTTGACGCAAAAACACAAATAGAAAATTTTAAAGAATACCAGAAAAAGCGTTATCAGCAGAAAAAAGAATCGATTAAGAAATATCAAAAAGAAAGATATGAAAAACTAAAAAATGAAAATAAACTTAAAGTAATTGATGAAACAGAAAAAGAAAAATTAAAAGAATATCGAAAGCAATATTATTTAAAGAATAAAACAAAGTGGAAAGAATATAATGATAAATAGTTAAAAATAAAAACCTTAAAAGATAATTTCTTTTAAGGTTTTTTATTATATTTATAAATAAATAAAGGAGAATTTATAAAATGAAAATAATACTATTTAGCGATACACATTTCAATAATAATAATGAGGAACATAATAAAAAATTAGTTGATTTTTTTACTTTTATGGCTGACTATGCAATTGAAAATAAGATAAATAAATTTATATTTGGTGGAGATGCTTTTGACACTAAAAAACTATTAAATATAAGTTCATACAATACCTGTTATAGTTGCTTTGAAATGCTTTATAAATTAGATTTTGATGTTTATACAATATTTGGAAACCACGATAATATAATTGTAAATTCAACCAGCCAACACGCTTTAAAATCATTTAATAAAATAATGAATTTAGCTTCAAAACCAAAAACAATTACAATTGATAATAAAACATTTTTATTATTACCATTTAGTTATAATATTGATAATTATTATGATAATCAAGATTATGTAATTTGCCATGAGGATATTTTAAATGCTTTTTATGGTTCAAGAAAATGCGAAAAAGGATTAAACACAAAAAAATATAAAAATTCATATTTTTTAGCAGGACATTTTCATCGTAAACAAGAAATAGATAATTGTTTAATTTTAGGTAGTCCGATATATTCAAATTTCGGAGATAATCCAGAAACAGATAAAGGCTTTCATATACTTGACACAGCTACAAAAAATATTGAATTTATTAAATTCAATTCACCAAAATACATTACATATAAAGCAAAAAATGAAAAAGAATATAAGGAATTAAAAAGTAAAATTGAAAATGATAATTTCAATCATTATAGAATTGAAGTTAATTTTTCAGCGAAATTAGAAACAATAGATAATATTGATATTAAATATAATGTTGAAAAACAAGACGATATTAAATTAAATTTATCATCAGATGTAAATGATAATATAAATTCTTATTTATCACAAACAGAAACAGCATTAGATAAGACAAAGTTACAGACAATAATTAAAAGTTATTTGAAGGAAATTTAAATGATAAATTATTATAAAAGTAAGTTAGAGTATAAAGAAAATACTGCTAAAAATGATGAAATTTCTATTAATTGCCCGCAATGTGGTGATAATAAATTTCATTTAGGTATTAATTTCACAATGAAAGTATTTAACTGTTTTAAATGTAGTTTTCACGGTAAATTATCATATTTAACTAAACTTTTATTTAATATAAAACAGGAAGATGTATTTGAAAATAATCCAATTGTAAATGTAAAAACAATAAAAGATATAAATAAAAAACCGATAACATTACCACTAGATTTTAGGTGTTTAACTGATACAATGAATATAATATATACAAAGCACTTCGATTATTTATTCAGTCGTAAAATAAGTTTAATCCAGATAAAACAATATAACATTGGAACATCAGATAAACATAAAGGTTATATATTTATACCTATATATGATGTTAAGAAAAATCAGGTTTATTGGGTAACAAGGGCAATAAAAAAAGATGTTGAATTGAAATCTATATTACCAAAAAGAGAAGACGGTTTTTATGCTAAAAGCGATTGTTTATTTAATATTGATAAAGCTATAAATTATGATGAAGTTTATATATGCGAAGGTGTTTTTGATGCAATATCAATAGGTAAAAATGCAATAGCGATAATGGGAAAGTTCCTATCAGAAAATCAATTTAAAACTTTAATACAATGCCAATTTAAACGATATATAGTGGCATTAGATAATAATGCTAAAAAAGAAATGTATGACATTGCAGACAAGCTGAAACAATACGCCGAAGATATTTTTATAACTAAATACCCAGATAATAGAGATATAAATGAATTATACCAAGATGATTTATTACATAAATTAAGGTATTTCAAATATACAGGATTGAAAGATTTTTAAATTATTTTATATAAAAATTTATATAAAATAAATTAAAAACTTTTATCAAATAACTTTATTATATAAATAAAAACAAAAGGAAGGAAATTTAAAAATGCTAGAAAATGAAATCAAAGAAACCAAAAATGTAAATTTATCTCAATTAATGTATGAAGCAATTAACTTGATACCTTATTTAAACAGCCATAAAAAACTACATAGGAATTATCGTGAACCAATGGTTAATATTATTAAAGCAGCTTTATTTTCAGCAAATACAAAATTACTTGAATTAAATGCTTATACTGAAAATACAAAAGTAAATGAATCTATTATATTAAACGAAGTAAAAAGAGAAGAACCAAAAAATAGTTAAAAGGAGAAAATAAAATGAGTAATTTATTGAAGTTTGATATCAAGTTAGATGATGAGGTTAAAAGTTTAGATATTGAAAAAGACTTAAATATTAACGCTCAAGATATCAGCAACGAGTTGATACAGCAACCTGCGAAATTTGCATATTATGGTGCATTATCAGAATTTGCACATAAAAGGGTTACTGAATTAGATAATGAAATTGATTTATTATATAGTCAAAGATATAAAAAAATAATTGAAGCATCGCAAGCACCTGAAGAATCAGATGATAAGAAAAAGAAACCAGAAAAATTAACAGAAACAGCAATTAAAAACCTTATTATTAATACAAAGTCATATCAAGAAATGTTAGCACAGAAAGCTAATATGGAATATATTTATAATATTTTAAAAGTTGTACGACAGGCATTTGAACAAAGATGTAATATGTTAATCCAATTAGGTTCAATTAGCAGGAAAGAAATGGAATCAACAGTTTTACAGATTAAAAAACAAATGACAGATAAAATTAAATAAAATTTATTATATATCAAAATAAAATTAATGGAGGAAATTATGAGTATTTTTAAAAAATTAAATGTAGAAGACAAACTTAAAAAAACAGAAAGTTCAAAAGGTTCGGATTTCAATAGCGATGTTAAATTTTTTGAATTAAAAATAGGTAAAAACAGAATCCGCATACTGCCGCCTACTGCTAAATATCCAGATTATGAATTTAAAACTTACAGGCATTATGGTATAGGCGAAGATGGAAAGCAATCAGTTTTATGCCCAAAAAGAACATTTCCAGAAATGAAATTCAAATGCCCTATATGTGAAATGTCATCGGAATTGTTTGGTAACAAAGATAAAGAGTCAGCAAGAAAATTATTTGCGGCGGAAAGAAACTTTGCTAATGTAATAAACCTTGATGAAGAAGAAACACCTAAAAATGTATATGTTATGGGTTATGGTTATAGAATGTCAAATACTTTTATCAAAAAGATTGCAGATATAGATTATGGCGATATAACCGACTTAGAAACAGGTCAAAATATAACTATTGAAAAAGAATTAAATAAGGGCAGCCAACCAGAATACACAATTGATTGTAAAAAACAATGTGCTTGCCCTGAATTTGATGAAAGCCAGGTAACGCAGTTAAATAAATTATATACTACAGTTTTAACTTATAATGCTTTAAAAGCAGTATTACAAGGTGATAGCGTTGATTCAGCAGTAAAAGAGTATGGTGTTATAGATGTTGAAACTGGCGAACAGAAAAAAGGAAGTCCAGAAAATCCTGACGAATCAGTAATTAGTGAAAAACCAAAAGCAAAGAAAATTGAAACTGAAGAAGATGAGCCTGTAAAACCAAAAAAAGCGATAATTGTTGAAGATGATACAGATGAAATACCAACTAAACCAAAAACTAAAAAAATTGAAGAAGACGAAGAGTCAGATGAAATCATACAAAAACAATATAAGAAACCAGTTGTAGAAGATGAAGACGATGAGCATGTTAAACCAAAAACTAAAGAACCATTTGAAGATGATGAACCGGTAACTAAAAAATCTGCTGCTGACGATGACGACGATGATGATATAATGGCACAATTAAGAGCAAGAAAAGCTGCTAAGAAATAATTTAAAATCACTCCATAATTAAAAATAAAATAGCATTATAAGTAATATCTTATAATGCTATTTTATTATATAAATAAAAATTTAGAAAGGATATAAAAATGAAATCATTAAAAGATATACCAGTAAATACTCAAGAGAAAGTAAACGATAATATGTTATTTGATATTGCAAAACAATTATCAAGTAAATTTAAAAACACTAAAGTATTGGCTGATAATGCTATTAATAGTGATGTAAAGTATTACATAGATACTAATGTTATTCCGTTAAATAAAATATTAGGGCAAGGATTACCTTCAGGAAAAATATTAGAAATATACGGGAAGGAATCTTCAGGTAAGACAACATTAGTCCAACATTTTATAGCAGAAGCAAATAAAGCAGGTTCAATGTGTATTTATGTTGATGGTGAGTATAGTTTAGATAAAAAACGAGCAAAAGAATTAGGTATGGATTTTGATAAAATTATTTATTATACTCCAGAAACATTAGAAGAAGCCTTCAATTTTATTGATGAAAGTATTGAATTATTAGCTGAAAAAAAATTAAAAAAACCTATGCTGATATGTCTTGATTCATTAGCAGCATTTCCAACAGAAGCCGATTTAAAAGGAGAAATAGGTGATTTGAAAGTTGGCGGCAGTTCAAGAATTAATGCTCAAGCGTTTAGAGTTTTAACTGCAAAATTAGCAAAAGCAAATGCAACATTATTAATTATAAATCAATTACGAGATAACCCAGGTGTTATGTTTGGTGAAAAAGAAAGCACGCCAGGTGGACGAGCATTAAAATTTTTCGCATCAATAAGAATACAAGTTAAAAAGAAAGATTTTGTTAAAGATGATGCTGATAAATTAATAGGCTTATTAACTGAAATAAAAATAACTAAAAATAAAGTATCTGTGCCGTTCGGTCAATGTATTTTACCAATTTATTTTAATCGTGAAAATAATTGTATAGACAATGCAGAATCAATATTTTATTTTTTAGAGGATAATGAATTACTAACAAAAGAAGGTCAATCATTTACAGTTGAAGGCATACCAGATAAGTTTAAAAAAGCAAACTTTAAAGAAGTATATGAAAAAAATAAAGAAGCATTTGATAAATTAGTATTTTCAGTTTAATTGGAGGAAATAAAAATGAATGTAAAAGTAATATCAATAACAAGTAATCAAGAAGCAATTAAAAGTAGAATAATGGCTCTATTGCAAGAATATTCAGACAACCTTGACAATACAAATGAATTTCATTTACAAGAAGAATTTAAAACCGCAATGGATAATATATTTCTAAATAATAATATTATAACTTATATAGCGGAATTTGCAAGAGTTTGCACAAACCGAGATGATAAAAATAATAATATAGAAAATGATTATAATACCTGCATCAGATTATGGAAGAACAAGCATCTAACGCCATTTGAAAGTATTAACATAGATTTTCTTATTGAAGGTGTTAGTCGTGCCTTATTAGGGCAAATAACAAGGTATAGGCATTGTAGTTTTAATGTTGAAAGTCAAAGATATTGTAATTATAAAGATAAAGATTTAGAATTTATAATGCCAGATAGTATAATGAAAATTGGATTAACAGAAATAGTTGATAACATTTATAAATGTAACCTTGATGATTATTCCAATTTAATTGACAAAGGTATAAAGCCTGAAGATGCAAGATTTGTATTACCGATGGCAACGCCTACAAGATTAAGGGTAGTTTGTAATTTAAGAGAATTTTTACATATATTTAGAGAAAGAAGTAGCAATCACGCTCAACAGGAAATAAGAGATTTAATGTTTCATATGTCATTAGAATTTTTAAACGCATTAGATAAAAGAAGTCAAGATTTAGTAGCATTTATGCTTGACAGTATGAAACATAATATTAATCAAATGTTAAAAGATTTGAATGAGCATCCAGAAATGACAAGTGAAATTATAACAGAATATCAAAAATACAATTCTTAAATTATTTTATATAAAATTTATTATAAAATAAATTAAAGAATAGCAGTATAAGAAAACAAATCTTATGCTGCTATTTTTATTATATAACTAAAAAGTGAAAGGATAACAAAAATGATAAAATTTAAAAAATTGAAAATACAAAACTTCTTATCTTTCAAAGACATTACTTTTAAATTCAATGCTAAAGGTTTATATTTAATTGAAGGTAAAAATGGGAGTGGTAAATCAAGTTTATTTGAAGCATTATCGTGGGTGATATTTGGTAAAACATTTAAAAATATAGCAGAATCAAAATTAATAAATAAATATGAAGAGAAAAATTGCTATGTATCTTTATTATTTTCAATAAATGATAAAGATTATAAAATAATAAAAACCAAACAGCACGATGAATATAAAGATACTACAATGCTATTTGTAAAATTAGAAGAGTGGGAAAACATATCAGGTAAAGACCAGAATGATACTCATAAAGAAATTGAAAAATTATTAGGATTAAATTTTAAAGTATTTCAAAATTCAATAATGTTAAATAGTTTAAATAAATCATTTGCAGAAATGACGGATAGTGAGATAAAAGCAATATTCGATGATTTATTAGACTTTAAAGTTTATAGTGATTTACAAGAAATAAATAAGCAAAAAATGAAAGATAAAGAGGATAGATTTACCGAAATAAATCAAAAAATTAATACCGAATTATCAGGTTATAATATTTTAAAAACCGCCAATGATGAATTGGAATTTGAATTAACTTCAATAAAATCAATAAATAACGATAAAATAGAAACATTAACATTTAAAAACAATAATATCAATAGTAATATTGAAAAATTAAAGACTGAAAAAGACAGCTTCAATTTTAATATCGATGAATATAATGATAACATTGAACAATTAAAAAATCATAAATATGCTTTAGAAACAGCAGAAAATAAAATACATAGAATTGAAAATGATATAGTTAAAGATAAAACAAAAATTGAAAGTTATAAGGAATATATTGAGAAATCAGAAAAAGATACTATAGAAATTGATATTGAAAAATTGGAAAAAGATATTATAGAAATCACAAATAAAAAAGACGAGTTAAGATATTTATATAATGATGCGGAGGATAAAAACGATAATTTTAAAGCAGAGATAGCAAAAATAAATTTACAAATTGATAATAATATATCAATGATACAACATTTTGAAAATTTAACTGATTGCCCAACCTGCAAGCAGAAAGTAAGCGATGATTATAAAAAAATAATTATATCAAATTGTAATGATAAAATAAAAGAATTAAAAGTTAAAAAAGCAGAAATTGTTTTACTTGATACTGAAAAATTAGAGCAAGAGATTGAAGCAATTAAACTTATTTTAAATAACCTGGATAAAGATAAAAGACAAGTAGAAAGTAATAATAAAATACTTAAAAACATAAAACAATATAAGATTGATATAGCAGATATTGAAGAAAATATACAACAAAAATCAAATGATTTAACAGCAACAATAGACAATAGAGATAGAAATAAAAATAAAATTGAAAAATTAGAAACGATTATACAAAATAATTCGGAATTATATCAAAAAATAAAGCAATTTGATAATGCTATAAAATCGATGAATACCGAAATAAATAACAATAATGATATGATAAAAGAATTAAAATCTAATATTGAAAAACAAAAAGAAAGGATAAAATCGGGAATAACTAAATTAAATGATAAACAACAAATAATAGATGATTTAAAAGCTGAAAAACAAAAAATAAATGATGAATTAAGTTACTACCTTTTTATTGATGAGATGTTTAGTAATGGTGGGATTAAATCATATTTACTTCAGAATATAACGCCAATATTAAATAATATAGCAAATTCATTTAGTTCAGATATTACTAATGGTCATATTGATATTCAATTTGAAACACAAAGTTATATAAAATCATCTAAAAAATGGAAAGAAAAATTTGCAATCCATATCAATAATAAAAACGGCGGTGAGGATTATAAAGCAAATTCAAGCGGTGAAAAAACAATTATTGATTTATGTATATTGGAATCTTTGTCTTATTTAGTTTCATTAAGAGCAGGTAAAGCATTTAATATAAAGATTTATGACGAAACATTTGCAGCATTAGATAATATTAATAATCAGAAAGTTATTGATTATTTACAAAAACAAGGCGAGGAAAAATTGATATATGTTATGAGCCACGATGCAAATTTTAAAAATTACTTTGATGATACAAACATAATATCAGTTAATAAGGTTAAGAATTATACAGAAATAGTTTAATTTATTTTATAATTATTTTTATATAAAATAATTTAAAAATTGCTATTGTAAGATTTTTCTTATAGTAGCAATTTTTATTATATAAATAAAAACATAAAGGAAAGTGAAAAATGAAAGATTATATTGTTAAAGTTAATGACAGTTATTTTTCAGGCGTTGATATTGATAACAGTTATAAAGCATTACCAAGTAATTGCAGTTGGATAAATTATAATAAAAATGAATGTGATAAATTGATGTTTGATAAAGATAAAAACAAGGCTAAAATTATGGAAAGTTTTTTAAATTTAAGAAGTTATTTAGATAAAATATTGACGGCAGAAAAACTTGAATATATTGATATTTCAACATTAGAAGTTATTTGTGTTAATGATGATAAGAAGGTGAAGTAAAATGGATAAAGAAAAAATATACACGATAAGAAAATCAGTATTGAATATGCCAATTAGAATATGGGATAAAATTAATAATGATTTTAAAACGGATACAATTAATTTATCAGTAAATTACGCTTTAGATAATTATGAATTAATAAGTGGTGACAGTTGCAAATGGAACGATGAAGAGAAAGAGTTTTTTGATGAAGAATATAAAGAATTAAGGAGGAGAAAGTAAAATGGATAAAGAAATATTTTTAGAGAATTATATTGTAAAAGCAAGAGAATGTTATTATGCTGGTAATGCGATAATGACAGATGCCGAATATGATGAAATGGAGAACGCTTTAAAAGCAATCAATCCAAATAATTCAATATTAAATAAAGTGGGGCATAATGCAATATCAAATAAAGTTAAGCATATTAATTTAATGTATTCTTTAGAAAAAACAAAAGATATTGACAGTATAATGAAAAAATTTAAAAATAATGATTTAGTTTTAATGCCAAAAGGTGATGGAGCAGGAATTGAATTAGTTTATTTTAAAGGTAATTTAATTTCAGCTTCAACAAGAGGTGATAAAGAATATGGCGAAAATATACCAATAGAAAAAATTAAATTAATTGATGGCATACCATTAACAATTTTAGATAATACATATAAAAACATACAAGTTTACGGTGAAGTTTATATAAGTAAAGAAACATTTAAACAATTCAAAGATGAATTTAAAGACGCAAGAAATTTAGCAGCTGGAAGTTTGCTTTGTGATGATTTAGAAATAATTAAAAATAGAAATTTAAAATTTTTAGCATATAGAATGGAAGGATATACAAATAAACATGATAACAATTTATTTGTAAATGATATAAATGCTTTATACCATAATGATTTCAATATAATACCTTTTTATAAATTTAACCAAAAATTTATAACAAGAGAATTTTTAGATAACTTTGAATTTAATTGTGATGGCTTTGTAATAAGAATAAATGATAATAATAAATGTAAAGAGTTAGGTTATACAGGACATCACCCAAGATTTTCAATAGCATATAAATTTGAAGATGAATCAGCAAGAACAAAAATAAAAAATATCGAATTATCAATAAGTAGAACAGGAGTTTTAACACCAATAGCAATTATTGACGAAGTAAATTTAGCGGGTGCAAGTATAAATAAAGTAAGTTTAAGTAATATTAGTAATATGTTTAGATTAAAAGCAATCCCAGGTAATACAGCAACAGTTGTAAGGGCAAATCAAGTTATACCTTGCATAATAAAATGCGATGATATAAAAATAAATTTAGATGAATTACTCAATAAATATATAAATAAATGCCTATATTGTAATAGTAATATTGCTATTGAAGAATCTAAAGACGGTATAATGATTGCAATATGTAGTAATGATAATTGTTATAAGAAAAATTCTGCCATATTAAATTACTTTACTAATTGCCTTGATATAAAAGAATTTGGCGAAGTATTATGTGATAATATAGCCAGAACAGCATCAATAATTATCAAAAAGAATATCCTGCAATTATTTACAGAAACACCAGATAAGTTATTAAATATTATTTATAATGCAACTAATAAAAGTAAAGTAACAACTAATAAAATAATTGATAATATAAATAAAGCTAAAAAATCGATAAGATTTGTTGACTTTTTTACAGGATTAGGAATTGATAGTTTAGGTAGAGAAACATTAAATAAATTACATAAAGAATTTTCAATTAACGATTTATTAAATATAGATAAAATTGAATATAATAAATTAAGAAAAATAATAGGTGATGTAACAATAAATAATGCTAAACAATGGTTTAAAAATAATAAATGGTTAGTAGAAGAATTATTAAAAGTATTTAATGTTATTGACATAGTTGAAAAATTTGACGGAAAATTAAATAATAAATCATTTTGTATAACAGGAACATTAACAAATTCAAGAAGCTATTATGAAAATTTAATAATTAAAAATGGTGGAATAATAAATAAATCAGTAACTAAAAATACTAATTACTTATTAGCAGGCAGCGATTGTGGAAGTAAATTAGATAATGCCAAAAAATTAAATGTTACAGTAATAAATGAAAATGATTTATTAAAAATGATTTAAAAGGAATATTAAAATGGAAGATAAAACAGTATATGTAAAAGCGGATACTATTAATATAAAAGTATCATTTAATTATGATACTTTTATGGTTAATAAAATGCGAGAATTTACTTCAAGGAGATTTGATAAAAATACAAAAGAGCATTTAATACCTATAACACATAGAAGTTTCAATAAATTATTTAATGAATATCCGGTAAAATTAAAAGAATATACATTCATATTTGATAAATCTTTTAAAGATTTAAGATATTATTATGAAAATTTAATGAAAAAACGAGAAGAAATGCGTGATTTTATGGACTTATTAATGGAGTTACGCTATCAAAAGCAAGATTTAGATTTACCTAATAATTATCAGCCTAAAATAAAATCAATGCAACATCAAATTTATATGTTATTTGTATTTATCAAATTGAAATGGGCTGCATTTTTTAGCGATATGGGAACAGGTAAAACAAAAGCAGTTATTGATAGTTTTGATTATCAATATCAACAAAAAAGGATTAAAAGATGTTTAGTAATATGTAAATTAACGGCAATAAATGATGTTTGGCGAGACCAGATAAAAGAATTTAGCAATCATAATTTTGTAAATATCAGACAAGTATTTACTGATATGAAAATTGAATATAACAAGTATAACAAGGTAAATAATGTTAAAAATTATGACTCTAAAAAAGCTCAAAAAGTAAATAAACAATTAAGCACTTTTTATATAAATAAATTAGATAATTTAAAAAATATCGATGGATTTCATGTAATTAATTTTGATATTGTTAAGGATTATGTTGATATGTTGACTTATTTAGATTATGATATGGTTGTAATTGATGAAAGCCATAAAATAGGTAATATAAAATCAAAAAGAAGTAAAGCAATATATCAATTATCAAGGGATAGTAAATACCGTATAGTTGTAACAGGAACACCAAAACCAAATAATTATGAGCAATTATTTGGACAATTTTACTTTTTAGATGATGGCGAAACATTTGGAAGAGATATTTACGATTTTTACAATGAATTTTTTAAGAAAATCGGTGCTATGTTTAGAGGTTTTTGGGTTCCGCAAAAAGATATAAAAGAAAGGATAGTTTCAAAAATATATCCAAGGTCAATAACATATAGAAGCGATGAATGCTTTGAATTACCAAAATTAATACCAATAGTTAAAAGGATACCTTTAACAAGAGAACAAATGGAAGCAATAAATAAATTTGAAACTGAATCCGATGAAGAAAATTACAGAATGAAATTAAGAACTATATGTTGCGGATTTTATTATGATAATCCGATAGTTGAATTGAAGTCAAATAAGTATATCGTTTTAAAAGATTTGATTGAAGAATTAGTAATTAATAACGAAGAAAAACTAATTATATGGACTAATTTCAATCACGAAGTAAAATTAGTTAAAAAGGTTGTTGAGGATTTAAAATTGCGATATGCTTTATGCACAGGCGAAGTCAACGCAAATAAGCAAGATGAAGAAACGCAAAGGTTTAAAAACTCAAAAACTTGTAATATATTTATATCCAATTTAGCAAAAGGTGCAGAATCATTAAATTTATTTATGGCAAGATATAGCATTTATATGTCCAACCCAGATAATTTTGATTTAAAAGAGCAATCATTAAAAAGAAATCATCGCAAAGGCTGCGAGGGATTTGAGAATTTAATAACTTATGATTTAATATCAGAAAATAGTATTGAGGAAGAAATAGAACATAATTTAAAAGGAAAAAAGGAAGACCATAATTATATATTTAAATATTCCGAAAAACGATATAAATATAACATAGAGGTAGGCGAAAGCATTGAAGAGAACGATTAACGATTTTATAGCAATATTCAAACAATCATACGAAAAACATTTTAAAAAAGAAATAACCATTAAACCTAATAACTATAAATATTTTCATAATCATATGGAAATATGTAGCAGATTAGTAATTACGCCTGAATATTTTTATGATATGGTTAATAATTATTTAGAAAATAATAAAATAAAACCTTTAATAAGCAGTTATTCAGAATATAAAATTTTAACATTAATAAAGCAGGAAAGTAAACACACAAAAAATACACGAGTTGATAATAATGTTTCAATCGATAAACAAATAAAGATAAAAAAGAAATTAGAAATGTTATGGGCAAGCGAGAATATATTTAAAACACATTCATTTTTATATAAAATATTTACTAAAGAATATCTATTACAAGATAACCAATTTATAGTTTTATATAACAATAAATATCATTTTCAAGGATTTTACACAGATATACAAGAATATTTGAATTAAATTATTTTATATAAAAATTTATATAAAATAAATTAAAAAGGAAATATTAAAAATGGAATTAACTCAAGAATTTAGAATATTAATCTTAAAAGCGTTTATTAAAGATTTTAATTTTACACAAAAATTTATAGATTACTTGAAACCAGAATACTTTGAAACAATACCTGAAAAAGTAATATTTTCAACCTTTAAAGATTATTTCAATAAATATAAAAGACGACCATTATTAGAAGAAATGATGCAATTGACAATTAAATATAAAGATGATGAGCTTGTAAATAATGTTATAAGAATGGTTTACAAGGAAAAACATATAAATGTTGAATATTTAACTAAAGAATTAAAAGATTTTTGCTTACACCAAGAATTGAAAGCAACTATTGTCGATGCTCATAATAATCTATTACCTGATTTAAAATTCGACCAGATATTTGATAACATAAAGAAAGCAATAACATTCAAAGATAAATTTGATGATTTAGGCACTGATTATTTAATATCTTTAGATAAAAGGCTTGAAATGCAAAGGCAACAGGAGTTAGAAACATTTTATATACCGACCGGTATATTAGGATTAGACGGATATATTAAAGGGTTAAAGGCACCACAGGTTGGTGTTATATTAGCACCGCCAAAATTAGGTAAATCAATGTTTTTAGCTCAAGTTGCTCAAAATGCTTTATTTTATAAGAAAAATATAATCTATTATACCTTTGAATTATCAGAAGATGATATTTGCAATCGTTTAGACTCCTGCGTAACAGGAATACCATTAGATAATTTAGAAAATTGCGAAGGAGCATTAAGAAAAAAAGTAGACTTTATCAGGAATACATTTAAAAGCAATATAATTGTAAAATATTATCCAACAAGGAAAGCAACAGTAAATACTTTATACAGTCATATACGACAGCTTGAAAATGTTAAACATTTTATACCAGATTTAATAATAATAGATTATCCAGGTAGAATGAAACCATTAACTGATAGAAAAGATAAAAGATTGGAGGTTGAGGATATATTTTTAGATATTATAGGTTTAGCCGGTGAATTAAATGTTCCAATTTGGACAGCACATCAAAGTTCAAGAGAAGGTATAAATAATGAGGATATAGGAATGGAACATTTTTCAGAATCATTAGAGCCTGCAAGAGGTTGCGATATTATTTTAGGTATGTCAGCAACAAATAACCAAAAATTAGCAGGATTATGTAATATCCATATAATGGGAAGTAGAAATGGTAAAGATGGTGTTAAATTATATGCTGAAAGACAAGCGGAAAGAATGAGAATAAAATCAATTAATAAAGATGATTACAAAAGAATAATGTCAGAGTTCAAATCAAATAATGATATAAAAGAAGGTAAAAATAAGGACGGAAAAATTGAAAAAGCAAAATCAAATATATTTAAACAAAAATGAAAGGAATAAATATGAAAAAAGTTAAATTTGATTTTAGGGGCAGACAGCGAGAAATACCCATAATCAATTATGAAGAAGAGCTTGAATGTAAACATTGTAAAGAAATAAATGATATTGATATTACGGTTGATAGTGAAAAAATGATAGAAGTTATAGACGATTTTATTGATAATTCCGATGAAGACGAGATACTCGAATGGGCTGGTGTTGAACATTTACACGATTATAAAGTTATAGAATACATAAATGAAAATGTAGAATTATTGCATTTAGGCACAATGACAAAAGACGATTTTATAACGGGATTACTAAACATAGCGGAAATAAATATAAATTTATTAGATATAAAAAATCTAAAATAAATTTATTATATAAATAAAAAATAAAAAGGAAGGTAAAAATAATGAGTTTAAAATTCAAAGCAAACAAACAGGAATTTCAGAAATTTCTTAAAAAAGTAACAGTAGGTAATAATATCGAGGACGCAGTAATTGAAGTTACAGAGGATAAGTTTAAATTTAAAGGATTAAATAAGGCTAAAACATTTTATGTTGACATTATCCATACATCAAAAAATGAAATGATTGAAAATGATATTAACCAATTAGTTATTAACAATATCAATCTTTTTAACAATACATTAGATAAAATAAATGGTGATACAGTTGAATTATCATTTGACGGTGATATGATAAAATTTAAAACGGATAAAAAGAAAATTGAATTAGTAGCCTCAACGCCTGAAAATATCAATAGCAATACAATATCAACAATTACATTTAATCGTAAAGAAAAAGTATATAAATGCTCAACTGGTGAATATAAATTAGACAAAATGTTTACAATTATGGATAAAGATATTAATGCAATAAATGTTGATGCAAAAGATTTAGGTGTTAATAAAGTTGAATTTGAATTTATGCCTGCGGAAAACAAAATTAATGTTGATATTTCCAATGCAGGTGATAGCATTAAATCTTTTATTGATACAGATTTATCAAATATGAGTAATCCATTTAAAGTTAAGTTTGGTGATGATTTTAGAAAAATCACAGAAACGATTTTAAAATCAACTGAAGAAGTTATATTTTTTGTTGATGGAACTAATGATACAGGATTACTAATTTATGCTGATAATTGTTATTACTTTATGACAAATTCAAACGATTCAAATGATTTCTAAATTATATATTTAAACGGCTTTTAAAGATAGGGTAATAATAAAATGATATAAATATCATTAAGTATTATTATCCTATCTTAAACTTAAAATAAACTATGTTTTAAGGTGGGATAATAAATGGCAAAAGAAAAAATAATATGCTTTTATATTGGAGATTTAAAAATTGATTATAAGGACTATATTGTATTAGATACAAAAGATATAAATTCAATGATAAACAAAAATATTGAAGGCAAAACATATGTAGTTAATGTTAAAGAATTAGGTTTACGGGCAAACGATATAAAGCAGATAATATTAAATGCAAATAATCCAATAATATTGGTATTTGACAAATTACCAGAATACTACAAAGATTTCAAAGATAAAATTGAGTTAATCGACAAATCAAATAATATCGATTATATGAAAATCATTGAAATGATATTATTTGAAAAAGATAGGGCAAAAGTATTAAATATATTAAATAATGAGAATATTGCATATGAAAGCATTTTAAAATGGTTTTACGGTTGTTATAATAAATTTTGTGATGAAAATTTAGAAATAATAAATAATATTGATAATATGCTTTATAAATGTAATAGTAAATATCTAAATGTTTTATTATCAAATATGAAACCAGAAAAAAAGCCTTATAATATATGGCAATTTTTAGGTAAATATCGATTTAAAAAAGAAGTTTAATTTATTTTATATAAAAATAATTATAAAATAATTTAAAAATAAATTGAAAGGATATATTTAAAATATGTTAAGTGAAAAATATAGGCCAAAAACATTAGCAGAGGTTATAGGTAGAGATAATATAATAGAATCATTAATTAATTTTAAAAAATCAAAAAATATACCTAATTTACTATTTATTGGCCCTGCTGGTTGTGGTAAAACAACATTAGCACAATTATTTATAAAATATTTATTTAAAGAAGATTACAAGTCAAATTTTTTAGAAATAAATTCAAGTGATGAAAACGGTATAGAAATAATCAGAACAAAAGTTAAAGATTTCGCAAGTAAAAAATCAATAAATTCTAACTTTCCAAGAATAATAATGCTCGACGAGTGCGACCGCATTACAGCAAATGCTCAAGATGCTTTAAAAAAACCAATGGAAGCATTTTCATCAACAGCAAGATTTATATTATGTGCAAATTCAGAAAATATTATAGACCCTATAAAATCAAGGTGTGTTATTTATAGATTTGATAAATTAAATGATGATGTAGTAAAAGAAAGATTACAATACATTATTGAACAAGAAAATACTGAATTATCAGAAAAAGATATATCCGCAATAACGCAGAATGCAAACGGCGATATGCGACAGGCGATTAATTTATTGCAATCAACAATAAGCGGTGTTGAAATAGCAGAAAATATAAATAATTACAAAATATTATCATTAGATATAAAAGAATTTGAAGATAAAATATTATATAAATATGATAATAAGGTAATAATTTCAAAACTATTTGAAGAATTATTAAAACAAAAAAATAATACAAAACAAATCAATATTTTAGCAGCAGCTGATTATAGAACGAGCATTCAAACAGTTAAAACATTACAATTATTAGATTGCTTTATGCAATTGAAAGGAGAATAATATATGAAACCACAAGAATTAAAAGATATATTAGTTAAATATAAATATGATTTGAATAAGACATCTGCGGAATTAGGTATTGATATTAAAGATTTGAAAGACCTGATAGAAAAATATGATTTGAAACCTAAAAAAGAATCATTTAAACGAGATGTTTTAGAAAATATGGAATCTTTTATTGATGAAAAATATACAATAGCAAAAGTAATTAAATCTGATTTAATTAAACAAATAAATGATAAAAAATTAAGCGTTATAGACGCTCAATTTATTTCAGGTATGAAATATTATGATGATATTATAAAAGAATGTTTTAGTTTATCAGAAAAATATAAAATAACTGGAAATAAAAAAAATATACAGTAAAAGGAGTTAAAAATGTATCAATTAAAAATCAAAAGTCATTTTGACGCAGCCCATAAATTAAATGATTATGTAGGTGCTTGTTCAAGATTACATGGTCATAGATGGGAAGTAATTTTTGCAATAGGTGGGACAAAATTAGATAATTGTGGTATGTTATTAGATTTCAAAGAAGCTAAAAAAATAATTGATAATATATTACCCGACCATCAATATTTAAATGAAAAAGTTGATTTTAATCCGACAGCTGAAAATTTATCTAAGCATTTATACGAATTAATGTCAAAAGAGTTACATGATATAAATAAAGATTTGAAATTAAATTATATTGAATTATTTGAATCGCCTGAATGTTCTTGCATTTTTATTAATATATAAAGGAGAAAGTTAATGTTTAAAGTAAATGAAATATTCCAATCAATTCAAGGTGAAGGACTTAAATTAGGTATTTTAAGTATATTTATAAGATTTTCAGGATGTAATTTAAAATGTTCTTTTTGTGATACAAACCATCAAGATTATCAAGAAATGACATCAGTAGAAATTTTAAATTATATTATACAAAATAAATTTGAATCTAAAAATATTATATTAACAGGCGGTGAACCTGTAATACAAGATAATTTAATTGAGTTAATTAATAATTTAAAAGATAAAGGTTATACAGTTTCAATGGAATCTAATGGGTCAGGAACAGAAAGTATATATAATGAAATTGATTGGTTAACAATAAGCCCTAAAAACTATAATAAAAATGTGATTAATAATTTAAAATTTGCAAAAGAAGTAAAAATAGTTATAAATGAAAAAAATAATGTTAATGATGTATTAAAATTTAAAGTACCATCAAATGTTACTCTAATATTACAACCAGAATCAAATCTGAAAGGAAGTTTTTTAAAATGTCAAGAAATTCAAAAAATATTACCAAACTCGAGAGTAATTCCACAAGTTCACAAATTAGCAGAATGGAAGTAGAAAATAAATTCAAAGAAATATTAACATATCTTGGTGAAGATGTTAATAGGGAAGGTTTATTAGAAACGCCTAAGAGATTTATAAAAGCAATGGAAGAATTAACAGAAGGTTATAAACAGAAACCAGAAGATATATTATCAAAAACATTTGAAAGTTATGGTAATTACAATGAAATGATAATATTGAAAGATATTGATTTTAATTCAAATTGTGAACACCATATACAGATATTTAATGGAATATGTCATATTGGTTATATACCAAATAAGAAAGTTATTGGTGTAAGTAAATTAGCAAGATTAGTAGATTGCTTTGCTAAAAGACTTCAAATACAAGAAAGAATGACTTCTGATATTGCCGATTCAATAATGAAATATTTAGCACCGAAAGGTTGTATGGTTGTTATTGAGGCGCATCATAATTGCATGTCGGCAAGAGGTGTTAAGAAGAATAATACTAAAATGATAACTAGTGCTATACGAGGAGTATTTTCAGAAAGTCAGGTCAAGAATGAATTTTTGGATTTGATACATAAAATAATGTAATCTATTTGGAGGTATTTGTTTTGAAGTATTTTACTGTAATGACAATAATTAAATGTAAAGGCGGTCAAGATATAAATGAATTAGGCCTAACTAGTGGTCAGAAGAATTATTTATTTTCATATTTTTATTATAAAAATAAATTAGATTATCTTGAGGAATTTTTTAGTAAAGTAGATAAACCATCGATAATCGTAGATTCAGGGGCATATTCAGCATATACTCAAAATTTATCAATATCATTAGATGAATATGCAGAATTTGTATTATCGTTACAGAAAACAAATTTTGTAAAAAATTGTGAAAGTATAGTGTATACAAACTTAGATTATTTGAATGCAAGAAATAAAGAATTATCAGCACAAAAATCATTAGATAATATAAAGGAATTAGAAAAGATAACAAAATTAAAGTTTTTACCAGTATTTCATCAAGGTGAGTCAATGGATTTTCTAGAATATTATTTAGATAATTATGATTATATTGGAACTTCAAGTGAAAAAAGTTATCATAAAAGTGCAAGAAAAGATTTTTACAAGAGTTGTTTAAGTGATGGCCGATATAAGAAGATAATAAATAAGAAGATACATGGTTTTGGAGAAACTACTTATAGTGTACTTGAGTATTTTCCTTTTTATTCTTGTGATTCATCTTCTGTTGGGTCAATATTTAGATATGGAGTTTCAAGATTTGATTCAATTAGTAGTTTAGATAGACGAAATACTGAACATCAGATATATGTTTATAATAAAGATACAAAACTCAATATCAGTAGAATTGAACAAATAACTAAATTATGGGAAAGTAGAGGTATAAAACATTGATAAAATCAATTGAACTACATTTCAGTAATGTATGTAATTTACATTGTTATTATTGTTTTACTCGTAAATATCGAGATAATAAATCAGATATGATGACTCAGACTACATTTGTCAGAGCGATAGAATTTATTAAGAAAAATAACATACCATATATATCGATATCAGGTGGTGGAGAACCATTATTGAATTCAAATTGTTTTGAATTTTTTAAAGAAATAATAAATAATAACATAAAATTTGGATTAAGCACTAATTTAACACAAATATTAAAATATAGTCAAGCAGATATATTGTGGTTATTAGATAATGCAGAATTTATAAATATAACATATCACCCAGTAAGTAGTACAGAATTAACAAATATATATATTGATAAAGCTTTGAATCATCTGAAAAATATAATAAGAACAAATATTAAGAGATATAATAATATAAGAATTAAAGTACCTTTAATAAATAATAATTCTGAGAATATAACAAGGAAATTAATAAATGATTTTTCAGAAATAAGTAATGATATTGTAACAATTCCACTTTTTGGTTCAGAGTATGCCGAAAATATACCTCAATATAAAAATATAGATTTGTATAATTTTTGGAAAGATAATAAATCAAATAATGATTTATGTTATGTTAAAGATTATTTAGGCGTTATCAATTATAATGGTGATATATATTCTTGTTGTAGAAAGAGTTATAATAATGATTTTTTACTTGGTAATATAACTGAAGAGATAGATAATTCTCCAATAATAATACCAAATAAATGTAGTGATTGTAAAGGTTTAAGAGAAAATATAATATTCTAAAGGGATGATTTTAATGTATTATAAAAAATTTAGCGGTAATGATATTTCAATATTCGGTGCAGGACTAATGCGTTGGGATTATACTCAACCAGATACAAAAAATAAATTATCAGAATTCATTAATTTTGCAGTAGATAATGGTATAAATTATTTTGATACTGCCTATATATATGGTAATAATGATAGTGAAAAAATTATAGGTAGCGCAATAAATAAAAGTATACGCGATAAGATGTTTATTTCAACTAAATTGCCCGTGTGGTTATGTAATAGCCGTAATGATTTTTTTAATATATTAGAAACACAATTAAAAAATTTTAATACAGATCATATAGATTATTATTTATTTCACGCTCTAAATAAATATACTTTCAATGATGTTATAAATAATAATCTATATCAATATATGTTAGAAGCAAAAGCACAAGGAAAGATAAGTAATATAGGTTTTTCATTTCATGATAGAAATGAAGTATTCAAACATATCATAGATACATATAAATTTGATTTTTGTTTGGTGCAACATAATTATATGGATATAAATTTTCAGGCCGGAATAGAAGGTATAAAATATGCAAAAACTAAAAATATGGATATAGCTATAATGGAACCATTACATGGTGGTTATTTGGTTAATAATTTACCAGAAAATATTACCAACATGTTCAATATAAATAATAATAACCCAATAAGATTAGCTTTCAACTATATTTGGAATATTAATGAAGTATCATTATTATTAAGTGGTTTAACTAATATACAACAATTGAAGTATAATTTAGATATTATAAATAATAAATATACATTTAATGATAATGATTATAAATTATGTAATAATATAAAAAAAGAATTTGAAAAAATGAAGAAAGTTAGATGCACTGATTGCGGGTATTGTTTAACATTGAAATGCGGTGTAAATATTCCTTATAATTTTACATTATATAACAATTATAATATATATAACGAGGTAAATAATTCAAAATTCAGTTATAATTGTTTAATGGAAAAACAAGATAAAGCATCAAGTTGTAAAAAGTGTGGAAGATGTTTGAAAATGTGCCCGCAACAAATAAATATTATAGATGAGTTAATTAATGTTGATAATACTTTAAAGGAGTAGTTAATGAAAATTATTGCTTTTGATTTAGACGGTTGTTTAACAAATGAACCTAAAATTCATTATTCAGAATTTTCTAAATGTACACCAAATATAAATAATATAAATAAATTAAATACTTTGTATACTAATGGGTTTAGAATAATTATTTATACTTCAAGATATATAGAAGATAAAGATTTAACTATAACATGGTTATCAGATAATAATATAAAGTATCATGAAATAATTTTTAATAAGTTATTAGCAGATTATTATATAGATGATAAAGCAATAAATATAAACGATACATGGTCAGATATAATAATGAAAGGAGATAATTAAATGTCAAAAATACTTTTATTTTCAGGAGGAATTGATTCATTAATTGCCTGGTTTTATTTGGATAAACCTAAATGTATTTATATTGATTTACATACAGAATATTCTGAGAAAGAAATTAAATCAATAAAAAATATAGCTACTAAATTATCTATGGACTTAACTATTCATGAAATAACTAATCTAAATTTATTTTATAATAGTGATGTTAATGCTTTCGTTCCAAATAGAAATTTGTTACTTGCATTAATTGGTTCTTGGTATGGTGATGAGATATTTATAGCGGGGATAAAAGGTGATATGGTAGAAGATAAGAATCCAGAAGCATTTACTGATATGACCGAAATATTAAATAAATTTTCAAGAACGAGAATTAAAATTGATTCACCATTTTGGCAGATGAGTAAAACTGATATAATAAAATGGTTTATAGATTCTGGATATGATAAAAATTTATTATTTGAATCAGTTTCATGTTATCATAAATTAGATAAACCATGCGGTAATTGCGGTAGTTGTGTTAGAAAATATATAGCCCTTAAAATGAATAATATTGAACCTGATTTTGAAATAAATGAAACATTGAAATTAAATTATCTTGATAGGGCAAGAAGTAATAAATATGATATTTCAAGAAACAATGAAATAATTAAAATTTTTGGAGGTAATTGTTAATGGATAGTAATTTTCAATTAATTGATGTATCAAAATTAGTTTATGCTGAATGGAATTATAAAGAAGATGGAACTAATAAACAGATAGATAAATTAGTAAATAACATTAAAAGAAATGGTTTAATTGTTAACTTAAATGTTCGGGAAATATCAAAAGATAAATTTGAAGTAATTGATGGTAACCACAGATTAAAAGCAATAAAACAAATTACAGATATTAAAAAAGTTTTATGTTATAATCACGGTAAACTTGAAGAATCAGAAGCCAAGAGAAAATGTATTGAATTAAATGAAAGTAGGTTTGAAACAAATACATTAAAATTGGCTGAAATTTATAAAGAATTATCAGATAAATATACAGTTGATGATTTAGCATTGACCTGTTTTCATGGTAAAAGTGATATTGAAGATTTAGTAAAATTAACTAATTTTACCTGGTCTAGTTTTGATAATAAATATGATGAGCAGACAAAAAATGATGATAAGAAGTTTGAAATATTATTAGAAGATTTAGCAATTCCAATAGATGAAGATTTGTTTTATGATTTCATTGATTTATGTAAGAAGTTGAAAAGTAAATCTGAACCCAAATTACATAAAATGTTTGATATCATGTTGCGAAAAGAATTAGAGAAACAAACTACTAATAATGCATAATTTAATAATAACTATATGAAGTCAAATAAAATAGCAGTATAAGAAAACAAATCTTATACTGCTATTTTATTATATATTCGATATTTCAAGAGGTGATATATGTTTGAAGAACAAAAAATAATATATATTAAGTATATATGGGAAATTTTAAGAGGTTATAAAAATACTAAAAATAATTATAATTGCTTCAACTGCAAATATCGAAAAATAGATAAAATATTAAAAGCATCTGTTTGTAGCGAAAGTAAATATAATTGTGAAAATAATAATTCATTATATCACAGAACTTATAAACATAAAATATGTAGTAAATATATTAGAAAGGATAGTAGAAATGGCATATAAAATTATAAAAACAAAACAAGAATTTAAAGACGCTTATGATAAAATTATAAATCAAAAATATACAGCATTTGACATTGAAACGAATACATTAGATAGATTTTCAAAAGAAGCTAAACTAATAACAATAGCATTTTCAACGCCTGAATGTATATATGGGTTTAAAGCCTACAATAAAAATGATGATGTAGGAATTGAATATACACCAGAGGATACAATAAATTTAACAAAAGATATATTAGAAAATATAGATATAACAAAAGTAGGACATAATGTAAAATTTGATTTAAATTTTATGTATGTAGTTTATAATTTCAACAAATCAATATTTAAAAATAGCCACGACACAATAATACTAACACATTTGAATGATGAAAACATACCTTTAAATTTAGATTATCAAGCAGAATATTATTTAAAAATACCAAAGCATAAATCAATGGTTGATAATACAAAACTTGAAATAACAAAATTATCAACTGTATTACAGTATAATATGTTAGATGTATATAAAACTGATTTATTATTTCAACATCTTTATCCAATAATTGAAAATGATAGTAAATTATATAAAGTATATACAAAAGAAAAAATAAAACTTGTATATTCTTTATCGATGTTAGAAAATAATGGTATGAATATTGACATTGAAAACATTGAAAAATATAAAAAAGAATATAGTAAAAGATTACACTTATTACAAGAAAATTATAAATTAGACATAATAAAAGCAACAGGCGATAAAAGATTATTAAATTTAAAATTAACGGAAACCGAGCAACTAAAAGAAGCATTTATAAAATTAGGTTTTGAGTTAACTCATTTAACTAAAGGTGGTAAAGAAAAACAAACTTTTGCAAAAGAAACAGGCAAAAAATTTATACCGACAATAAAAGAATTAACATTGGATTTTGATAGTTTAGACGATTTAACTAAAATACCAAAACATATAAAAGATAAAGCAGAACATCAAAATAAAATTGATAAATATATAAAACCATTATTACAATTTAGAGAAGAATATAAAATATATTCAACATATCTTAAAGGCTTATATGAATCAATAAGTGATGACGGTAAAATACATTGCAGTTATAATATTACAGGAACAAAAACAGGAAGATTATCAAGCAGCAATCCAAATTTACAAAATATACCAAGAGATAGCATAGTTAAAAATTTATTCATTGCCGATAAAGGTAAAGTATTTATAGAGCTTGATGTTAAGACCGGAGAATTAAAAATTATGGCAATTAAATCTGGCGACAAGGCAATGATAGAAGCATTCAACCAAGGTATAGATTTACATAAAAAAACCGCAGCATTGGTATTTAAAATAGATATAAAAGATGTTCAAAAATGGCAAAGGCAAATAGCCAAGACCTTAAATTTTGGTTTAATATATGGAATGTCTGCAAATGCCTTATTTGAAACTTTAATGCAGATACCTGATTTATATAAAAAGGTTATGGACGAGAATGATGAATTTGATTTAAGCGTTGATATATGTCAAGAATTTATGAATGAATATTTTAAAGTATTTTCAGGCGTAAAAGCATATTTAGATAAAAACTTAAAAGATACTTTAGCTAATGGATATTGCGAAACATTAGCCGGTCAACGCAGACACTTTGAGCAGATGATAACTTTTTATGAAAATGGCATAAAAGGTTATTATGGTAAAATATCAAGACAAGCAGGAAACGCACCTATTCAGGGTTCATTAGGTAATATGGCAAACTTTAATATAAATAGGATACAAAATTGGATAGATAAAAATAATTTAGACATTCAATTAGTCGGAACAGTTCACGATTCAATTTTGGCACAAATGCCAAAAAAATTAGTTAAAGAATATATAGATACAACAACTTATATATTTGAAAATATACCAAAGGATTTTATCGACACAAAAGGTATAACAATGAGTATTGATTTCAAATTGGGAACTGAATGGGGTTCGATGTATCCAGTTGAATTAAAAGATGATAAATTAGTTTTTATCGAAGAGTAAAGTTTAATTTATTTTATAATTATTTTTATATAAAATAATTTAAAAAATATAAAAAGGAGAAAGTAAAAATGGAAAAAGCAATAATGCTACAAATATCAGGATACGCCAGATGCGGAAAAGATACCGCAGCAGATTTAATAATTGAAAGCGTAAATAAATATAGTAATTATAAAGCAAAAAAGTTTAATTTTGCAAAGTATGTAAAGATTAAAACCGCAGAAAAATATAACATTCCGTTAGAACATTTATTTGATGATATATTGAAAGTAAATTACCGTAGAGAAATGATAAGTGTAGGTGATATTGAAAGAGATAATAACCCGTATATTTGGTGTGAAATGATGATAAATGATTTCAATATTTTCATTGAAGAATGTGAAGCATTAAATAAAACGCCAATAATATTAATAGCAGATAATAGATATTTCAATGAAATTAATTACTTTAAAAATACAAATAAATATGATAAAATAGGTTCAATAGATACTTTACATATAATTTGCAGCGAAAAAGTATGGAAACAAAGGTTAAAAGATGGTTATTTAGACCATTTAGAATTAAGAAAAAACAGAAGTGAAAGAGATATTAATCAATTTAATTATGATTTTGATTATGTAATATCTAATAATAGCTCAAAAGAATGTTTTAGTAATATATTATCAAGCATTATAAGTGATATAATAAATAATTATGAGTATATTAAATGGTAGGTGGTTAACGATGATATTTATACTTGCAATCAGTTTAATTTTAATATTCCCAAGTTATAATATAAAAAGAGATTAAAAAGGAAGTGATTATTTGATTAAAACAGTAACATTATGTTGTATTTTATTATTTCCAGCATTTACAGTAACAGATACTAGAATACCATATAAAAGATTTAATCCAATTAAAAAGGAAATAAAAAATATTAAGGCGAGTTATTATTGGCCTTATACAGCGACAGCAAAAGAAAGAAAACTTGAAGGCAGCAAAAAAGATAAATTTAGTAAACCGATTAAAACATTACAATGCAATTATAAATATGTAACAGCAGCAGTTGATATAAAGATAATACCTTTAAAAACATATTTCAGAATAAAAGAAATTCCAGGTAAATTATTTTATGCTTGCGATGTAGGAAGTAAAATAAAAGGTAAAAAGATTGATATTGCAATATGGGATAAAAAGATTGCAAGTAAATTGCCAAAAGTTGCAACAGTGCAAATTTTAAATTTATAAAGTTTTTATTATATAAATAAAAAATTATAAAGGAGAATTTAAAAATGAAAAAGAATACTTATGTAAAGCCGGAAATTAAACAGGATAATTCAATCGAAAACAAAGTAAATGTATTAATGAATGAAATTAGAAAACAGCATACAACAAAACTTGAAATAGGTTTACATTCAAAAGCAAATGGCAGTTCATTAAATTCATTTAGTTTAAATATCAATGGTGATAATAATTTTGATAATTTAAATATGCAATTCAATTTTACATTAACAGAAAAATTATTAAAAGATTTATTACTCGTATGCTTAACAAATAAAGCAATTGATGAAACTTATAAATTTGAAATTGAAAGTTTAATCAATGCTTTAAATTCAGGCTATATTTCAGGGCAAGAATTTAAGTCAAAATCAGAACAGATAAAGCTCAAATACAAAGTAATAGATTAATAATATATAAAATATCATAAACTAAAACAACTACCGCTTAAAAGCTATATATTAAACTTTTAGGCGGTATTTTATTATATAAATAAAAATTTATAAAGGAATACTTAAAATGAAATATTTATTTTTTGATTTATCAACCTCACTATCGGCATTTGCATTATTTGAAAATGAAAGATTAATAGATTTCAATGGAAAATCATTTAAAGATTTTGAATGTGATGGACAAATGTTAAAAGAGTTTGAAATATGGACAGCAGATATTATATATCGCAGTAAGGCGGACATAATAGGTGCTGAAGATATATTCAGTCAATCAGTAACAGGATACAAAATTTTATCAAAATTACAAGGTATATTTGAAAAGGTATGCTATAATTATAATAAATGCATTCCAATGTTAATAAACGCATCAGAGATAAGAAAACAATTTGATTTAAATATCGGTAACCGAATAATGACAGAACAAGAATATATCAAAAAAACTAAAAAGCAAAAGAATAAAAAATCATATTCAGAATATTTAAACTCACCAAATAATTATAGGAATAAATTTAAAGATACGGATTTTACAGTATGCAACAACTATTATATAAAAGATAATGTTTTATACGACATCAGGAAAGATAAAAAGAAATTAATAAGGAAATTTAAAAACGGAAAAACAAAAGTTACAGGCAGCAAATTAAATGAATTTGACTATGCAAAAAAGATAGTAGTAGTAAATTTTATCAATAAAGAATTGAAATTAGATTTTTGTTACACCGATAATGATTATTGCGATGCTTTATTAGGCGGTTTATATTTAATAAGGAAAGTGGAAATATGATTTTAAAAATAGGTAATGACACTTTTATATCAGGTCAAACAAAATTAAATGGACAAAAGTTTATTAAATTTCTTATCGATAACAAGATAATAATACCAAAGAAAAATGATAAATTATTTATACCTGAAAATATTATAATCGATATTTCAGGTAATTTTTTAAACTTTAGAAATTCAGAAAACCATATTGAATTTGATTTCAATAACATAGAGTTACCAAATAAAATTCAACAAATACAATTAAATGCTAAAAATAAAATAACTGACAAACCTATTAAACGGGGGTTGGTATAATATGGCAGCAGAAATGATAAGTCAAGAGGATAAGATAAGATGTAACGCTTATATTTATGAAAAATATTTTACTTTAATATGTGGTTTAACAAAGCATTATTGGCGATATATGCCAGTTCATATGGATTATTTAGATTTATGCCACGATGTTTATATAAGAACCTGTATAGTCTTTTATTATCCATATAACTATAAACTAATCGACCAAAGATATTTAATTACAAGGTCAATAATTCAGATACTTGATACAAAATTCCCTAAAAACATTAATAAAGTTAAATTCGAACAATCACTTGTAAGGTCTGATTCCTCAGATTATTCAAATTCCACAAGACAATATGACCAATATAAACCTTGCGAAAAAACAGTTATGTGTAAATATCATATGGATAAATTATTTAACTATATAAAACATAATTTACCTATTTATAGATACTGGAATAAACCTAAAATATTAAATGTAATAGCATTTTTAAAGCAAAAGTTTTTAACATATTCAAAGTTTACAGTTTATACTTTACCACATATAATTGATGTTTTAGCAAATAATATGTATCTATGTGAAGAATCAAAAAGGACTTATTTATATGCAGAATATAAAAGATGGCATTCGAGAGTTAAATTACCACCAATAAGCACTAAAAATTGCAATTTTCCGAAATGGTTTGATACAGCTTGCAATTTTTTCCTAATCAAGATAAAAATGTTTTTTTATAGTGAAGGTTTATATGATTACTTATTAAAATCAGGAGAGTAATATATGCAATTAGAAACATCAGACATACTTTATATGTATTTAGCGGATTCAAGTTTTGTAGATTTGATAGAGATATTAAGTCCAGAACAATTAAAACAATTTATACTAATATTCGGAGGCACGACAATCGCAATTCCGAGTATAGCAGATATAAAAAATTGTAATCGTGATTATAGGATTTATAATTATGTTGAAATCCAGAGAACGAAAAGAGGAGCAAAAAGTTTAAAAGATATTTATAATGAAGCATCAAAAGTATTTCATTGTTCTGAAACTATTATATATAAGATTTATAATAATATAAGAGATTATTACAAAAGATTAGAAGAGCAAAAAGCAAAAATAGATTAAATTATTTTATATAAAAATAATTATAAAATAAATTAAAAATAGAAAGGATAAATATAAATGCCAGTAATAACTAAATTTAAAACACCAAAAGAAGCAAAGAAAGATGCTCAAAGATTAGTAAATGATATAGCCTCAATGGATAATGACAGTATGGAAATAGCGGATATATTCCAACGAGCAAAAAATACAATTAACACAATGTTAAATCAAGAAAATGTAAAACTAAATACTTTATTATTAGTAGCATTAAAGCAGAAGATGAGTTTACTTGAAAAAGTATATAAGTTATTAAATAGATGTTTAGATGAATTAATGAATGACAGCCGATTAAATACATTTAATATTAATAGTAATGATTTAATGGATAAGACGATAAAATTAATGGAATCATTCGCTTCAATATTAGACGGTTTAACAAATAAAAACGATGTAATTAATTTCAATTTTACAAACAATTTAACCCAAAATAATGTTAAAGGAGAAATAGCAATACCAGACGAAGTTAAAGAAAGGTTAAAAATGTTTGCATTACAATATAAACAAATGAAAGAAGCAAATGAAAATAATACAATAGATGACGGGAAATAATAATTATTTTAAAAATATTTTTAGTATCAAAAGCATTGATAATAAAAGGTTATCAATGCTTTTTTATTTTTATTTTAAATTATTTTATAAAAACTATTTACATTTTTATTATAATATGTTATAATAAAAATATAAAAAGTTAGGAAATAAAATAAAAACAAAAAAGAAAAGGAGAAATTAAAATGAGCAATTTCAATTACGAATACTACAAACAATCAATACACACAGCAGTCAATTTCTGTAAAACCAATATCAAAAGTCTTGCAACCAACGCACACATTGCCCCTGAAGATTTATTAAACGAAATCGAGGAGGTTAAGGACACAATGTTAAACAACTCAGAAGAAAAAATGTTGGACTTCTGGGCTTGCTACCTGGAAACCGCAGTTTCAATGGAACAAGTTATTATTAACTACGCTTTAAAGAACCTCAATACAACAAGGCGAATGTATTTAATGTAATTCCAAATTGGTTTAACAGGTTCCAATCAAAAACCTGATTTTAAGGAGGAGTTAAAATGGAAAGAGGTATAGATAACATTAATTATGTTGAGTCAGGTAAATTTATATACAGATTTCAATATCAGAATTATATGGGCAAGAAAATCAATAAATATTATATAACTGAAATAGATGGCAATGGCTTTGAAATATCTGAGGACGAGATTAATAAAGAAAATTTTGATAAACTAAAACAAACAGCAAAACCTTCATATAATTTCTTTAGACCAGGCAGCGAAGAAGAAAGAGAATTTTTAAAATAATGAAAGGAAAGATGTAAAATGAAAAACATCAAAAATTATTGTAAATCTAACACAAAATCATTCTCTGAAGATTATTCTGATCTTTGTGTATCTTATACAGATATGTTAGAATCTTTTGGTTTTGATATATTATTACAAATAGATGACGATGAGTGTCAAGGTGATACTCGAGTATTATTTAAAGATAAGAAAAATAATATAGGTTATTTACTTTTTGGCTGGGGTTCTTGTTCTGGTTGTGATGCGCTACAAGGTTGTAATTCTTGGGAAGAATGTATTGAATTACAAAAAGAATTATATAATGAAATTAAATGGTTATCAACAAAAGAAATGCTTAAATTTATGCAGACACACGATTGGGAAGGTGATTACACTTGTCATAGATCAGAACAAAAGGAATTTGTTGCCAAAGCAATCAAGATATTGAGCAAATAAAATAATGAAAGGAAAGATGTAAAATGAATATCGATGTAATAATCCAAAATTACAATAATAAAAAATACATAATAGATATATAAAAATAGGATATGATGGACTAAATGTTTTAATTAGTTTACACAATTTAGATTATGATAATATAAAAAATATTAAAAATGTTATTGAATACTCAACTGAAAGTTTAAATTATTTTATATAAAATAATTTAAACATAATAACAAATTATTATATATTGAAATAAAAGGAGAAATAAAAATGAATAATGAACAAAATTTAACTAAAACAATAAAAGTAGAATCAACAGATTCGGGACCATTATATAGATATAAGGCTTATGATTTAAACTCAACAGAAGTAATAGGTTATGGATACACAATGGAAGGAGCAATACAAAATTTATTTAAAGAAGAAAAGACCCAAGAAAATATTATCATACTAAAAAATGAATTAAAAACTCTAATCAATAAAGTAGATATAAATATTTTGATTGATAAACCTGAAATAATATATGCAATTCTTGATACTATTAAAAAAGAATATAAAGAAGAAAATAATGAAAAAGAAATACCAAATAAACACTCAAAACAAATAAACGAAATATCAGAAAGAATAAAAGTAAATGATTATATTGATTGGTTCTTTGCTGCTGTTGAAAATGACATTGACACAATTATAAATTACATATCAGCAGGTATTGATATTAATGTAACAGATAATAGTCATAGGACTGCATTAATGTATGCAATATATGCCAATTCAAAAGATGTTGTATATAAATTACTTGAATATAAAGATGAAATAAATATATACTTAAGAGATAATAAAGGTGACACAATTTTTGACTGTGCTAATGTAAAATATTATATTGATAACATAGATAGAGTTAATGACTATAAAAATAATAAAAATGAAATAAATAAATCACATATACCAAACGGTATATAAAAATATGTAAAATCCGTTTTAATATTTTAAATTATATAAAATAATTTAAAGTATTAAAATAAAAATTAAACGGAGGAATTAAAAAATGTTATGTGGAAGATGTAAAAGAGATTTAGACAATTTAACAAGCAATGGTTTATGCGTTCAATGTTCAATGGAAAAAGATAAAGAAAATAAGGAAGTTAGACGACATTTTATTAAACAGATATTTGATAACAATTTCAATGTTACATTAATATCAGAATTAACAGGTAAACCAAAACATTATATAATGGAATTTATTAAGAATAATAATCTCCAACGGTTTAACGAGAATAAATATACTTGCACTAAATGCGGTAAAATCGTCGACCAGGTTTACACAGACACACTTGCAGGTTTATGCTCCGACTGTTTACATAAACTTAAAAAAGTTAAAGCAAAAGAGTTAGACCAGAAATTAAGAATAAATGAAATGTCAACCACAACAATATCAGATGGAAAAATCAAATTATCGGATAATCCGATGTTTGATATTCCAACCGAGCATATCGAACATACAGGTAAAATAAAGAAAACAATTCCACCAGATAACAAAATCGCAAATGTCGAACCAAAAGAAATTAAGAAGTTTAAGAAACCAAATATTAAATAAAAGTTTAATTTATTTTATATAAATTTTTATATAAAATAATTTAAAAACTCTAATATGAAATTTAAAAAATACCATTATAAGAAATAATCTTATAGTGGTATTTTTTTATTGTTTAATATGTTTATGTTTTTTAAATTAAAACTTCAATAAGTTTTAATTAAAAAAATTTATTTTTACCTATATATAAAAAATTAACAGGTTACGATTTATTGTCGTAACCTGTTATTGTTTTTTAATTAAGATTTAATAATCTTAATTAAAAAATAAAATTTTTAGGTTTATTGAAATACCTTATAATAAAAAATTGCTACAATAGGATTACTCCTAATATAGCAATTATCGTTTTTTAAATTAAAACTTCAATAAGTTTTAATTAAAAAAATTTATTTTTTATTATATATAAAAAATTAAATTAAAGGAAGGAAATTTAAAATGGCTGATATAATTGCCACGATATTATTAATATTTTTTATTATTACCGCATATTGGTTTATTAAACGATTACAGCAAATATTTTTTAACAGACAACAAGTAACTGAAATATTTGATTATTTAGAAAAGATAATTGATTTACAAAAATATTTAATGGACGAAATTATAAAAGCAATAAATAATAATGATATGAAACGAGCAAATATTTTACATAATATAGTAATTGAAAATTTTAAAAAATACGATTTAATAAGGCCATTATTAACGGATTACTTAAATAATGATTTTAAAAATACAACACATTGGAGAATACAATTTCAATTACCGTTATTTTTTACTGTAGATAATAATAGTAACATAATTCCAGCAATGATTTAAATTATTTTATAATTATTTTTATATAAAATAATTTAAAAATACCATTATAAGATTTATTGTCTTATAATAGTATTTTTTATTGTTTAATATGTTTATGTTTTTTACCTTTTATATATCTTTCAATGATTGAAAATTAGATTTTTTTAATTTAAAATTTTGTAATTTTAAATTAAAACTTTAACATAAAGGAGATAAACAATTATGCCAAAAAATTATATTAAACCTGAAAAAATAAAACTTGAAGCCAGTGATGTTTTAAATGAAATGTCATATACAATATTACCTACACAATTAACAATCAATCCTTATAACCCAGATGATTTAATTGTCAAAAAAGGTTTATATACTTATGATAAAATGAAAGATGATGAGGTTGTTAAAATAGCATTACTTGTAAAAAAGACAATTATGCTATCTAACAATATATTAGTTGAGCCATCTTCACAAAGTCCAATTGATATTAAAATAGCAGATTTCATTACTTACAATTTATTTGATAGACTTAAAACTCCATTTAATAGACGATTAGAGTCAATGCTTTCAGCTTTAGATTATGGTTATTCTGTATCAGAAATAATGTATGCTTATATAAATAACCATAAAGATTTTAAAGGTTTAATAGGTGTTGATGATTTAAAAACAAGACCACCACACGGATTTGATTTTAAAACCGATGCTTGTGGTAATTTAGCATACTTAAAACAATATCAAGGTCAAGGTATGTATTCTTTAGATTTACCACCAAGTAAATTTGCTATACATACATTTGATAAACAGTTTGACAATCTATATGGTAATGCAGATTTAAGGGCGATATATAGGCCATGGTGGATTAAAGATGTTACCTTGAAATTTTATGCTATGCACCTTGAAAGATATGGCACACCGCTATTAATTGCATATTATACAGGGCAATTAACAGCAGATGAAGAAAAAGATTTAAAAGCAATATTGAAATATTTACTTAAAGGAACAGGTTTTAAATTACCTGATGGTAAAGTAAGAATAGACAATATAACATTTCCAGCACCAGCAGGTTATAGTGAAGCATTAGACCGCTGCGATAAAATGATGTCAAGAGGATTACTGATGCCAGATAATTTAGGATTTACAAATACCAATGTAGGTTCTTATGCTTTAGGTATGGAACAGTTTAATTTGTTTTATGTTATCCTCAAAAGATTTTTAGATAATTTATTAGAAGATATTAATATCCAGGTTATAAAAAGATTAGTTGATATTAATTTCCCTAATGTCGATAAATACCCGAAACTTAAAGCAAGCAGCCTTCAAGTTGACGAGTTAGATAAATTATCAAATGTATATGCAACCCTTACTACATCGGGATATATGACACCACAAAACGAAAAAGATTTAAACTTTGTAAGGGACAAATATAATTTACCAAAAAATGACAGTAACGAAATATTACATTTGACAGATACTAATATAAATAAACTATTTGAAACCGCTAAAAATTATGATAAGAAATACGACATAGCAAAGTTAAATGATTTCGTTACTGCGGAAAAAGAATTGCAGAAACAAATTGAAGAATCTATAAAAAATGTATCAATAGAAGAATATGAGAAAATGATTGATGCTTTTAAAGATAGAGACTTTGAAAAAATGGAAGAGATAATAAAGAAAACAAATGAGGAAAGTTTAAAAACCGCAATCAATGATGTAATGGAAGCAAGATTCAATATCGGTAAAGAATCGATTTAAGGGTTTTAAATTCTTTTATACTTATTTTTATATAAAAGAATTTAAACTTTGTTTAAAGATAACAAGTAACAGAATACCATTATAAGATTATTTCTTATAATGGTATTCTTGTTATTATCAGTTTAATTTTCATTATAATATATCAGTTAAAACATAGTTTATTTTAAGTTTAAGGTAGGGTTGACAATATGATGTTATAATTTATAGTTTGTGTTAATTGTCATTGTTACATGCTTGTATTTTAAAGTTTAATTTATTTTATAATTATTTTTATATAAAATAATTTAAACTTCTATTTTTAGGTAAAATCAGGTTCAAAAATAAATTTTTGAATACCTTTAAAACAGTTTATTGATAAATGTTTTAAGTCAAAAATAATTTTAAAAATAGTTTTTTATGGTATTTCAAAAGTATTGATTTCATTGAATCATCTTTTTTGATAAATATAAATTTATAATTTGATTTTTTAATTTTAATTTATGAGATTAAATTATTAAATTTAAACGAATAAATGATAAAATATTTAACACGCCAGTGTTAAATATTTTATATTATATATAAATATAAAGAAAAATATATAGAATAAAATATATATCTGAAGACAATAACAAATATAAAATAATTTAAAAAGAATAAAAATAAATATTCAATACAAATAAAAGAATACCAATATAAGAAATAATCTTATATTGGTATTCTTTTATTTATAAATAATTAAGATAAATATCTTTATCAGATAACTAATTTAAACATAGCTTAAAAACTTATTAGATAAGGTTTAAAGGTAGGTTAATCAGTTTACTAAGTATTTTTATATTTGACATTACAAACTATGCTATAAATGATTGTAGACAACATAATAAAATTATTTTAATTTAAAATTTTGAATTTTAAATTAAACTTTTTTAAATTATTTTATATAAAAATAATTATAAAATAAATTAAACTTTGAGGGTGATTATAATGGCAAAATTAGATACTGAATTTGTTCCAGCAAGTACTTTAGATTATTTAAGTAAAATAACAGACGATTCAACTTCTTCAGTTGTAACATCTTTACTCAATAAATTTAAGAAAGAAATAGATGCCGGAATAAAAGAGGGAAAATCATCAAAACAGATAGCAAGCACACTTCAATCAAATTTTACAGATATAAAATCTAAAGCATCAGCGAACGCAGTTGCAAGGACAGCATTACACGGTGCTTATAATCACGGAGTATTAGCAGATACTATGGACGACCCTGCTATAATAGCATATAGATTTGTATCCATTGTAGATTCCAGAACTACCGATATATGCGAAGCATTAGCGAATAAAATTATACCAAAAGATGAGGTATTAAATTATTTACCACCATTACATTTCAATTGCCGTTCAACCTTGCAACCAGTTTATATTATTGAAAAAATAGATAATGAAGATTTAATAACCAATTTCAGAAAAACACAAAAATACAAAGATAAAGTTGAACCTTCTTATAATAAGAAATTCAATGCTTATCATAACGAAGATTTGCAAAAAACAAAAGCAGAACAAAAACCTGAGGGTTATATAGAAACTTATAAGAAAACAACTGAAAAATTAGGTTCAATATTTATTGAAGGATATGATAAAGTTCTTGATTTAGCAATAGACCATATTAAAGATGAAGTAACCAAATGGAAAGACCCAAGATATGCTTTTGGGCAATTAGTTAATCAGGGTTTATTTTTTGCATTTCCACAAATGGCTCCAATATTAAAGACCGGTTTATTTTTAGCCAAAGCGAATGATAAAGTAATGAAATTTCTATATACAGCGTCAGAAGGAAAACTACCGCCAGATGAAAAGAAATATTTTGATTATGTTGACTTCTTATTACAGTTATCAAGAAGTTTTGGCATAAGAGCAGGGACAAGTTTAGATAGAGGTAAAATAGGAATAATTGCAACAAGGATTGCACCAGCAGCAGATACCAGAAAAAAATTAGTATATATAGTTAAAGACGCTTATGGAGATTTAGCAGCTCAATCAGTATTAGAAGCAAATAAAATTGCCAAGAGAGAAATAAAATCAACAGAAAAAACTACTGATGCTTTACCTTATTTAATTGCAGCAGGTATGAAAAAAGTCATAACAATTGCAGCAGATATATTAACTAAAAGCGCAATACAAACTAAAAATGATATAATGCAAATCACAAAAGATTCAATGCCGACATATGAAACGAGAAGAGTATTAGCAGAAGCATTAAATAAAAGTAAAGCAAATATAATGGATATAGCGGCAAACTTAAAACCAAGACAAACAATAAAAGAAATTGCTTCAGGAATAGATGAATTAATAGTTGAAAAACATTTGAATAATATTTATGCCAGTCATCTAAATACAATACCAGCAGAAATATATGCTGAAACTTTAAAAGCATTATACGATAAAAATAAACAACAGCAATTACTTACTTTAGACATAATTTTAAATGACTATTTGAAAGGTAATTTAAAAGATAAGACTTTATATAATGATGATTTATTTGATGATTATTTAAAACTTCAACAATATAAATCAGAATTAGAAAAAATAATTGCACCAGTTGAAGAAACATATATGCTTGATGAATTGTATAAAGATAAAATTTTAGACTATTATATAAAAGCAACTGAATTTATAAAAGATTTATTAACAAAACCTGTATCACCTAATTATGAAACTAATGTTGAAAAAGTTATGTTTACATTAACTAATAAGGTTTATAATGAAATAGGTTATGACGGTTTTGATGGTTTATATACTACCGCAAACTTACCCCCAGATTTAATGACAGAATTTAATAAGAAAATAATAACTGAAAAATATGTCAAAGAAGCAATTGATTTTGTTAAAGAAGCTCAAAAATTATCAGAGCCAGAAACAGCATTATTAACCAATACTTTTTTACAAGTTGATAAAGATAAAATTGACTGGGACATCAATAGAGATGTTTTAGTTACTTTAGATGATTATAGGACGGCAGTATTACAAGAAGCAGCAAAAGTTAAAGAAGCAAATAAAGACCAATATAAAGATTTTAAAAATTTATTTAAAACCGCAGCAACCACAGCATTAACATATTTAGTAAATAACTTTTTAATACCGCCATCAGCACAAGCAGCAGAGATTGAAAAACCTGATTATAAAAAAGAAATAGAATTATTAGTTAAAAAATCAAACGAAACTTTAAATAAAAAAATAGCAGATAATAAAGAGAAAATTAAAAATATAACAACTGCCGATGAATTTTTAAAATTTTTGAATACTTCAATTATTCCAGAGTTACCAATTGAATTACACCCAGGAGCTGTATTTGATTATGAGATTGAGTTATATAAAAAGAAACATGAAGCAGTAGCATTTGTTTATGTAAAAAATGATAGTAATATAATGTTAGTAGATAACTCAAAGCATATAGCTGATTCATTCCTCAAGGGTCTTTTAAATATTGCAAAAGAGAATAAAGTAACAAAATTAGATATTGATTTCCTTTGTTTACTGTATCATGAATATTTACATAAACAATGTGATCATATATCTAGTGATGAAGATGTAACAAATGATACACATATTAAACGTATATTAGAAGGTATAAATGATTTAAAAGCAATTACAACAGTAAATAGATTTAGTAAATTATTAGGAGTTGATATAAATATAAAAATAGATGTTGCAAAAGGAACCTTTTATGGTTACCCAGCATATAGAACTTTTATAAAAAATATATGTCAATTATTTGGTGTAAATGTATTTGAAAGAATTGATGAAATACATAATATAATCAATCATGGTTATAATAAACTTATACCAAATAAATTTGCGAATTATTTAAAACAATTCACTAATATTGATATTGAAGATATCAATATTATATTGCAGCTTATTAATAAAACTGAGATGAATTTTGATATACTAATTAAAGATAAAGTTATACAAGATATGTTAGTGAAATATAATTATAAAGATATAAAAGAATTTATCAAAAAAGATGTTGAAAAACCTAAAATAATTTATAATGATGCTGGAGATAATTTAAGATTAATACAGCGTTTTATGATTGATAACGACTTATCACATTATAAATTAAATAATGATTCCATACAAATATCTACAGGAATTATACAAATATCTTCAGAAAATTATTTAAGAGCTAAAGCAATTGAAGATTCAACACACGCTATTGAAATATATAAAAGTTACGAAATAGTTGTTTATAGAAAAGATAAAATCACTTTACTAAATCAAGCTAAAAGTATAATTGATAAATTTGAATTATTAAAATCAAAGCTAAAAGAGCAGAAAGATACAACATTAATATCGAGTACAGGTATAATAAAACCTCCTATTACAGAAGTAAAAAGTAATATAGATAAGTTATTAAAAATTACAATAGTAAAGGCTATAAAACAAGGTGATTTGGTTACAATAAAGAGATTATTACAAGAAGGAGTTAATGGTTCAGAATTTTTAAAAATAGCCCTTGAATTAGAACGTAACGATATTTATAATTACTTACTAAAATATATTCCTAAGTATACATCAAAAAATACAAGCGAATTACATTCAATAGAAATATCTTCTTTACCTTTAATGAAAATAACACCATTAGAGCAACCCAAACCAATGGAAGGTTTTAGTAAAGGTTTATATAAAGTTAAAGCGGAAGGCGAAGTAGCTCATGGCGTTAGAAGTATCGAGGAATTACAAGAATTATTTTTATCAGGGGCTCAAGGAAATATATCAGTTTCAACTCCTTATAATAAAGGAACCATTAATAGAAATATTGTAGTTAAAAGTAAGATACCAGAAACGGAGGGTTTATATGCGCATTATGATGCTGATGCTGGTAAGGATTATGGTTATGATGAATTAAGAATAGGCTCCAAAACATTTATAGATAATATAGATAAGATATATTTAACGCAAGAAATGTATGATGATTTAGCGTCAGAAGAGCCTTTGGAAGGAGAATCTTTTGATGATACTAATTTAAGATATCATTTTTGGGAAGACAATTACGAATTATTTGAAGTAAAAGACACACCATCGGAAGATATATTTGAATCAATTCCTTATATAGAAGAGCCTGTAGAAATTGACTTTGACGAGCAAGCAAAAGAATTTCAAAATATATTCAATACTAAATCAGATATTATGTATAACATAATAAATAAATATGCTGATAAAGTAAATTCAATTGAAGAACTTGCTAAAATAGATAAATATATTGAAGAAGAAAAATTAAAAAATAATATAAAAGAATTTAATGAAATATATAATTCAATAGATAAATCTATTATGAAAACCATTATAGATAAGTATATCATATATGATAACGGGAAATTAAAAATAAATATTGAAGCAATAGATAATATTACAATTCCAGTTCAACCTAAATCAGAAGTTCAACTTGTAAGAGAAAATATATTACAGGAAGATGTACCATTTGACTCAAGTAAGTATGAATATTTTTTAAAGAATTGGAAAGGTCAAACAACTTCAGCACAAATAATAAAATTAAGATTAGATATGGTTAAAATGGGATTAACTAAATCAAAAGTTGAAAAAGCATTATTAATAGTTATAGGTTCTAGAGATTATTTAAAAAATTTAACACCTAAACAAGTTGTTGATAATTTTGATAATGGTAAAGACCATTTTGGTAGGCCTATAAATAAAAATTTATTATTTAGCGATGATAATATTAAATTAGTTTATAAGCAGAATCAGGAATTTCTAATTGATAATACTTATGATGTTTTTAGGTCATGTCAAATACCAAGAAAACAATATAATGATATTTTAAATAGCGTTACAGATAAAAATGGCGAAATAGATTATAATATATTTGCGATAGAATCATTTACAGATGATTATAAAGAAGCTATGACTTTTAGAGCAGAAATTACTAGTGAAAAAGGCCATATATGTATTTTTGATACAATACCTAAAGATAGACTTTTTGCAACATATCAAGCATCAGAAGAGGCTTATAAGTTAGATGATATAAATAAACTATCAGCCCAGAATGAAATGTTAGTAATGAGTAATGTAGAAGATATAAAATATTATGAAGATAAATTAATGACAGAATTAATTTATAAAGTAGCACCATTAAACAATAATTTTAAATCAATCGCGGTTACTTCAAAAAATAATGAATATAGTAATTTAGTTATAGGGTATATAATTTCTAAAGATAAAGCACACTTTGAACTAGCTGATAGTGGTGATGATAAAATATCAAGGTCAAACACTTTACTATATGTTTATAATTTAATGTCGTTATGTAAATCACCTAAAGATGTTGATAGAATGATGGTATTAAGTTCAATACTTTTTGATAATAAAAGTAAAGAGTCTTTTGAACTTTTATTTCCAACTATCGATTTTAAAACCACTCATATTTCAAAATTAATAAAAGATATTATTAAAGTTGATGCTAAATTTTTACTTACGCCAGATATATTAATTAAGATATTCAAATCTAATGATGTTAATAATATTGATTCATTATTAAATTCAGGGTTAGATAGAGAATTAGTTTCAAGAGCTATTAATAATTTATTTTCAATTGATAAGGCAGATGTTTCTTATGCAGCTACAATATATACTAAATTAGTTAATGAAAATTTAGTAAAAAATAGTACTATTTTTAGAATGATAAATAATATTCCAACATTCAAATCTCCTGAAGAAATTGAACTTGCAAAAACTATTATCAATAAATCTATCATACATGGAGAACCACAAAATGTAATATTAAGTATGATTTCAAAAATAAATATAGAACAAGTTGATAAAAATATTAAAACTGAAATTTTAAAAAATTACAAATATAAATCTACAAAATCTTTAGACGAATTATATATGTCGATATTTAAACATTTAATATTAAATAATAACTTAGCAGATATTAATACATTATTATTATATTTACGGCCTTTTGAAATATATAAATATCGTGTTAATCAAAGTAATCCTAAAGAATTAAGCGACGCATTAGACGATATGTCAGGCGGAATTCAAGATAGTGATATGATAGTAGCTAATACTGATGTATTAGTAAATAATTATACTGAAGATTTTATTAAAGATAACTTTAATGCAACTGAACTTGCAAGATTTACTGCTAATAGTGGTAATATTATATTTGTAAATTTAGCAACAGCATTTGCGAAAGTCGGTAACTATAATATGACTGAATATTTTATTAAAGAAGCAAATATATCACATATGAGCGCATCAGATAAAAATAAAATTATGACAGAGATATACAGAGAAGGAACTTTAGAAAATATATTATATTTTACAAAAATGATGGGAATAGGAAAAGATGCTTATTACACTACTATTTATTTTGCAGTAAACACAGAAAGAGTTGATTTATTAGAAGAATTATTAAAACAAGGTTATCCAGATTATGATGATAATTATTCAGCAAATATAATTACACAAGGCACTATTAAATTTACTAAAAGTATTGATATGCTTACTATATTAAAACAATATAATAAAATTATAGACCCTCAAAAAATATTGAATAAAGCTATAAGTAATAATAATATGCCGGTTATAGAATTCATAGTTAATAATTATCCAGGATTAAATATAACACTAGCATCATCAACTATACAATATGGTAATATTGATTTATTAAAATTACTTATCAAATCAGGCGCAAAAATAGAACACGATGATTTTTATATAGCCATTAGAACTGGAGATATAGAAAAAATAAAAGCACTAGCACCTGAAACAATAAGATATAGTGATGATATTGATTATGCTTTTGATATGATACGTAAAAATGAAGCAGAGATTATTAGATATTTATTAGATAAATATACAATACCATCAAATATTGTAAATAATTATTTAGATAAGATAATGCAGACTAGAGATCTATCAATAATAAGTGAATGTGGGAATAAAGGTATGAAAATAAATACACAAGACAGTTTTCAATATTTAATAAATATTGAAAATATAACAATACAAGATATAGAGAAACTAACTGTTAATATGCCTGCAGGTTTATCAGCTATTTATTTTTATTCTCCTGTATGTTACACTAGATTAGATATAATTAAGTATGTTATTGAAAATAAAAAATATACACCTGATACATCATTATTATCCCAAAATATTATTCATGGTAATATAGAAATTGTTAAATATTTAATAAGTAAAAAAATACAAAGTCCAAATGTAATAACAAGTTTAATAAAAAATATACCAGACCTTGATTTAATAAAAACAGCACTTGAAAATGATAGTTATAAATATGATATAGATGATGTTCGTTTAGCTATAAACCTTCAATATAATGATATTGTAAAATTATTGATAGATAAAAAACCAGATATACTTAATAATCCATTAGAATTAATTGAGGCAGCTTTTAATTCTAATAACACTGAGATATATGATTTATTGACTTCGGAGTATTCTTTTGATATAAACCCTGATGATGATATAAAAGCTATAAAAGAGTTTAAAAATGATATATTTAAAATTATAGTTAAAAATAAAACTAAAATAGATAAGAAAAAATTATTAGATGTAGCAGTAACTGCAGGTAATGACGATGCTGTAAAAATATTAATAGATTCCGGAGTTACATCAACACCAGTATTAAATAAAGTAATAAAAAATAAAAATAATATATTATTTACTTATATGATTGAGCATGGTTTTGAAAGTTCTGAAGCATTGAGTTATGCAGTAGAAATAAATGCTACTAATCTTGTTAAGATGATAATAGAAAACCAAGGTCGCGCAGATGTAGATGTTTTATTACCAGCTGTTAAAAATAATAATTTAGAAATCGCTAAAATGATTATTGATAATATTGATAAGCATATTTCAAGGAGTGCTGATGCAGTAAAGGAAGCTGTTAAAAATAATAATTTTGATATGCTAAAATTAATATATCAAGATAAAACTCAACTAACATCAGATACTTTAATTGATGCAATTAGTCATAGTAATTTTGATATAACAAAATTTATAATAGATGAAGCGTTTAAAACTGATACTGCAACTTTAAGTAATGCACTAATTGAGGCAGTAATATATAATAATAATGATATATTTGATTATTTATTACAACATAATGCAAAACTTCCGGCTGTTACTATCGCATTAGAACGGGCGATTATGAATAAAAATGAATATTTAGTAAATAAATTACTTGACCTTGGCGCGGAAGATTTAGATGCAGCAATGGAAGCTATGAAATATGACTTAGATAATAAAATTATCATCAAGCTAATTGATAAAGGTATGGTTAATGAATCAGCATTTACAATGGCTTTACATAAAAATAATGATACTATATTACAAATATTACTTAATAAAAACATAATACCGTCTGATATATTAGACGAAGAAGATATATATGAACATCCAGATTTAGTTAAGGAGTTAATTAATAAAGGATTCACTTCTAATGATATAAGTGAAAATGTAATAAAACAAAACAATATTGATTTATTCAATTTTATAATTGATAAAAATATCGTTGATTTGACTGACACATTAATGAATATAATAACTACACGTAATCAGACATTTTTTGATATTATTATGCAAAAGAATATAGATATAACAAACAGTTTTATATTAACTAAAGCACTAAAAGAAAGCAACGCATATATGACACAAAAATTAATAGATAAAGGTTTTCATACAGTTAACGGTGCAAAATATGCTTTTTGGCATGATTTACCTGATATAGCAATAGATATGATAAATAGAGGTATGGCAGATGATAGCACAATATATGCAGCGGTTGGTAAAAATAGTGTAAAAGGTGTGGAATTATTAATTGATAAAGGTTTAGTTGATAAAGAAATTTTTAATGAAAAAGATTTATACGAATACCCAGATATGGTAAAATTATTAGTTAATAAAGGTATTAAAAATAATGTTGCATTAGTTCAAGCAGTAAATTTAGATAATTTTGATTTAGTTAAATTTTTAGTTGATAATAAAGTAGCAGACCCATCAGATTATTCTTTATTAGCAAGAGCATTAAGTTCATCTGATAATAGAATAGCTGAATATTTAATTGATAATCATATATTCAATGAAGAAGTATTGACGTCATTAATAAATAGTAAAAATTTTGAACTATTTAAAAGAGTAATAGAAAAAGAAAATTATTTTAGTGATAAATATCCTGAAAAAATTAAATATGAAGCGTGTTTAAATATAATATACAATAATAATGGTTTATTTTTGGATTATGTTTTATCTAAAGGTTATTATGATGCTGATTTAGTATCTCACATATCTAATGTAAAGAATAATAAAAATATGATGAGTATAATATTAAAATATACACCCGTCGATGATAAAAGTCTACTTACAGGAATTCAGAATGGCGATATAAAAGCAGTAAAGAAAATAATAGGTAAAGGTAATATAGCAGATAGTCTTAAAGAAGAATTAGTAGAAACTGCAATAAAATATAATCAAGATGATATTGCTGATTATTTAATTAGTAAGGATATATTCGCTAGTAAAGATTTACATACATTAGCAAAAGAAGGTAAATTCGATTTAGTTAAAAAATTACTCCATAAAAAGAATTATTTCAAACCAGAATATGAAAAAGAGATAAATGAATATATAGTTCAAGATACTTTTAAAATGCTTGCTGCTAACGCACAAATTGATATTATAAAATATATAATCAATGAAGGTTATTATACTCAACATTTATTTGAATATTATATATCTGCAAATAATTTAGAAGTAGTAAAATTATTAGTTAAAAATGCGCCTGCAGATGAAGAAAATTTAAAACTAGTAGCTCAAAATCTTAAAGACCTCGCGTTAGTAAAAATTCTCATAAGTAAAGGAGCAAAATCAACTCAACTATTACAGGATTTATCAACAGCTACAGATGTTGAATCAGTAAAAATATATAAATATCTTTTAAAATATATGCCGAAATAATTATATAAATAAAAGGAGGAAGTAATATGATAAGAGAATATGATAAATGCACTCATATTTACACTAAATATAAAAATGAATTAATTAATAACACAATGTCAAATAAATATCTTAGTGATTTATTTGATTATTATTTGAGGTATTTGAATTTTTTCCCTGATATTAATAATCTTAACTATAATGAAAATGATATTAAAATAGCACCAGAGTTAGAAAATAGTTTTAAAACCTTTATACAAAAAAGAGATAATTTAGTGAAAAATAAAATATCACTAACTAATTCAGCGCCTTATTATGAAGAATTTATAAAGGCTGGTTTGAATGCTGATGATAGAGATGAAGCATTTATGAACGCAGAATATAAAATATTAAAAAATACATATATTGATTATAGTTTATTTTATGATTTCAAATCAACATATTTCGAACCTCAATTTAATCAAGATGATATTACTGGTAATATAAAAATTAAAGATGTATGGGAGTTTTAATAATGACAGAACAAGAAAAATTTAATACTATATATACACTCAACCAAAGAATATTTGACACTCCGGAGTTCAGTAAAAATAATATGTATTATTCAGATTTATTTGATTTTTATAATAGATATTTAAAACTAGTTCCAATAATAACACCAGAACCGTCAACTGAGCCTATATTAATTTCAATACAATTAGCAGAAGAATTTCAATATTACATTAATGCCAGAAATAATTTTATGTATGATATTTATAACTCAACTATTGATGATGCTGATAAATATAAGCTATTATTAGGTATTGCTGTATATGATGATAAGGAAAGAAATAAAAATTTAGATGAAACTGCATATATTTATTATATCTTAACGAAAGAATTACCTATCGGAGAAGCATTTGATAATTGGAAAATTAAATTAATATTAAAATATACAAAAGAAAGATTAATTGAAAATGATAATACATTTACATTTGTAAGTTTACCTCAATGTTACAGAATACCTAAAATAAAAGTTTAATTTATTTTATAATTATTTTTATATAAAATAATTTAAAAAGTGAGAGGATAAAATATGAAAACAATATTTGATTTTACAGATGATAAAGAGATATTATATAGAGCAACTTCAGGCATCAGTAAAGAAGATTATTTAAAATATAATAGTAAAGATAATAAACTTATTGACTTATATGATTATTTTAGGTTTATTAATAATATTGACCAGGCAATGTTTTATTTGAATCAAATTAAAAATAAGCAGCTAATAAAAGAGATATTATATCAAGATATAATATTTACAAAAAAGTGAGATGATGAAAATGAATTATTTATTGTTAGGGATATTTGATATGTTATTTATTTTTATAGTTTTAAGAGTATTTACTAAAATGAAAGAAGCCGAAATAAAAGAATACAAAGTTAATATTTCAATTCCACAAAATAAATTAAGCAGATATTTCTATAAAAGAAGGGCAAAATAATTATAAAGGAATGGTTCTTTTAAAAATGATTGATATAATAATAGTAACTTATAATAACGAAAATACAATAAATAACTGCTTGAAATCAATAGATAAATATGCTAAAAATGTTAATGTAAAAATATTTGATAATGCTTCAACTGATAATACTTATCAGATAATTCAAAAATTTAAACCTAAAAATATTAAAAAATTATCAACATTTAAAAATATAACTAATATCGGTTTTGGTAAGGCTTGTAATTTTTATGGATTAAATACATTTAGTAACTACCTGATTTTTATGAATCCAGATTTAGAATTAGTTGATAATGAAAATAATATATTTGATTTAATAAGGAAAACAATAAGAAATGAAGTAAGAGCGTTAGGCGTAACACATCAAGATTATAATAACAGAATAAGAACTCAAGGCGTTATAGGCAATCCAATAACACATATAGATAGGCATTTATGTAAAAATTTAACTGATAATAATTGTTTATATGTTTCAGGTGGTTTTTTAGCAATTAAAAGATTAGATTTCCAATTATTAGTAGGTTTTGATGATAGGTATTTTTTATATTACGAGGACTTTGATTTATGCTTAAAACTGCATAACTTTTATAAGCAGAATTGTAGAATCGTAAACATCGATGATTACATAGTTAAGCATAAATTTCAAGGTTCAGAAATAAATATGGAAAAAAGAATGGAATATATAAGAGCATCGGAAAGTAAATTTATCGATAAGTGGAAATATACAAATATCAAAGTTGGTGATTTTAGTGAGTAATGATTTTTACCAGAAATTATATATAAAAATTTCAAACTTTAAAGATAAATATAACCATTATCCAAAATTTATAATTGTTAATTTTCAGCATAAATTAGAAACGGCAGTCATATTAAATAACACAACAAATGTTTACCCATATTTAACAGGCTTGTCAATCTTATTATCAAATAGGGTTGATGTTGAAGAATTTGAAATCTATTAAGGAAGGAAATTAAAATGAATTACATAACATTAAAAACTTTTATGAATATTTTAACTCAATTAGCAGGAATGAAACAAGATATTTATTGTAAGAGTTTACCTGAAATTAGATTCAAAGTATTATTAGATAATTTTGATGTATTAGAAGACGGAACTAAAAAACTAAAAACATTATCAATAAAAGTTGCTAATGAGGATTTTTTAAATCCTAACATAAGCATAGCAAATATTTTATTAAGTGAATTAAATAAGCATAAAATTTTTATTGATGATAATTATTATTTATAAGTGAAAGGATATTAAAATGGGATTTGAAAAGACAGCTTTAAATGATGTTTTATTATATACACCAAAAATAATTAAAGATGATAGAGGTTACTTTTTTGAAGCGTATAATAAAAAAGTAATTGAAAATAACTTTGTCCAGGATAATCAATCAAAGTCAAGTTTTGGTGTTTTGCGTGGTCTGCATTATCAGGTTGAACCATTTGCACAAACAAAATTAATAAGAGTTTTATCAGGTGCAATTTTTGATGTTATAGTTGATTTAAGAAAATCGTCAAATACATTTGGCAAGTATGTAAGTTTTTATTTATCATCAGATAATAAACAACAATTATATATACCAAAAGGATTCGCACACGGATTTATAACATTATCGCAAACAGCGGAAATATTATACAAATGCGATGAGTATTATAATAAAGAAGCTGAAAGGTGTATTAAATTTGATGACAGTGATTTACATATTATATGGCCTATATTAACAGATAATGACATTATAGTAGAACCTTTAATATCAGATAAAGATAATAACGGAATGACATTTAAAGAAGCAATAAAGGAATTATAAATTATGGAAGATTATATAAAACTAATTGATTTTGTTAGAGAAAATCGTTTGATTTATAGCAAATTATATCAGTTAACATTAAAAGGGATATTAAGAAGTAAACGAATAAATAATAGAATTTATATAAATAAAACTGACGGTAATATGTTTTTAGCCTTCAAAAATAAAAAATCAAGAATTATTTAATAAATTATTTTTATCGTCAAAAGCATTGATAATATTACATTATCAATGCTTTTTTGTTTTTATTTTAAATTATTTTATAAAAACTATTTACATTTTTATTATAATATGTTATAATAAAAATATAAAGGGTTAAATAAATAAAAATAAAAAATTTGAAAGGGGAAATTAAAATGTTTACTAAATTTTTTGAAAATATAAAAGAAATGGTAATAGCAACATTAAATAAAAATCAGTTAAGGGCTAAAGAATTAGACGAATCAATGGATGCTAGTAGAATTGCTTATGCCGATTATATACAAGAAAAGAATTTGAATAACGATGAAATATTCTTTGTAGAATCAGGAATCATCAGAGATAGAAGTAAAAATACGATAAATATATTTGATGCTCGCATAATTAAAGCCACAGAGTTATTTAATATTTATAAACCTCTTAAAATTAACTTCAATAATTTCATATTTTCTTTCAGAGATATGAAATATAAACAATTTGTATTAAATTCAATAAGTAAAGCATTTACAGCAAGCGAGATACATTGCTGGATAGATAAAGAATTAAATAAAAGAAGATTAGACTTCATAAATAGAATAGAAAAAGTAGGTGGTAAAATAATATCAGTCAATAATTTACATTTAGCAGAAGACGGAAATTTAAACGGCACAGTTCAATGTGAAAACAAAAGAGTAAAAGTAACTACAATATTAGCTGCAGGTGACATATATAAAGCACACTTCAGAGTATTAGTAAAAGAAGTAAAATAATATAAATTCAGTTTAACAGGTTCTGAATAAAAACCTGAAAATCAAATAAGGAGAACTTTAAAATGAAAAATATAATTAAAACATTGACAGAATATGCAGAAAAATATGGTATAAGCGGCAAATCATTTGACGGTGCAAATGTTGAAAATAATATTGCATATATTGGTAACGGTCATATATGTTTATCAGTTAAAACTGAAATGCTCGATGGATTATATGATAACAATTTAAATAAAATAGCAGATGGTTATAATTATATTCCAGCATCATTATTTAAACACGCCACTCCAGAAAATATATGTTATGAAATTAAAACTAACAAAAAAGATTTAACTAGTATATTAAATCAAACACAGGAAAAAGTTAAAACTGAAAACATAAAAGGATTTTTTGAAAGCGAAGAAGTAATAAAATCGTTAGGACCACAAACAATAAAACAATTTGTAAAATCTATTAAACCTATTGAATATATAAAAATTGAAGTAGTTGAAAATGTTTTATATATAAATGAAATACCTGTAAAAAATGCTAAAGTAATAGTTAAAGATTCAAGCGTTGATTACTTTGTAACATTTTTCAATGTGAATATTTTAAAAACTGCAATAAAATATTTAACTGATATAACACTATCTTTAGAAGCTACAAAATCACCAATACTATTATCAGATAATAAATTTAAAATAATTGCAATGTGCGCCAATAATGGCAAAAATGCAAAAGTTTATCGTAATGGAAGAGCATATGAAGCTAATGACATAACATTTGCAAAATCAATGTTATTTTTAGATAATGACGAAGCATTTTATAATAGATTAGATAATGCTTATGAAATTAAAGCGACAAGCAAAATAAAAAATAATGCAATAGATATTTATAATAGTTTAAAATTACAACCAATAGCACCGAATTATAAAGGCTTCAATGTTGAAGATAAATTCGCTTATATTACAAATGGTGCAGTAGCATATAAAATAAAATCCGAGTTATCGGACGGTTTTTATTCTGCTGATGATTTCAATAGCAAATACAATCAAAAATTAATAACAGTAGAAATGAAAAATCCAATAAACAAACAGCAATTAAAAAATGTTACGCCTGAAGAAAATAAATTAGCATATAAAATAACAGTAAATAAAAATAGACTTTTAGAAGCATTATCAAATACACAGATAAAAAATAAAAATCATAAAGGATTGAAGCCGACAGAATATGTTGAATTTAAAGTTGAAAATAATAAATTATATATAAATGATAAATTGGTTTTGATAAATAACATAAAAGGTTATAATCAAGAGTTCATTTCAACATTTGATATGTCATATTTTAAGACATTAAAAGACTTTCAGGAAACAATAACAATTAACTTTTACGAAAAAAATATAAATACAAGATTTAATGGTGAGCAAATAATATTATATAATCCAACATTTATTACAGATTATGAAAGCGAAATGGTATTAATGCCTGTATCGCCGTATAAAGTAACTGATGAATTTAAAATAATTAATGGGATAAGATATTCGATGGTAACAATAGAAGATTATTGCAAAAAGAATAATCTAAAAGTAGAAGATTTAATAAAAGAATTATCAATAACAGATAATAAAAAATCAATAATTTAATTATATGATTAAAGATATTGTTAAAATCTTATAATAATATTAAAAATATAAATAAAATATATTGACAAATATAATAAAATATTATACAATAACTCCAATATTGAAGTTTTAAGATAACTAATAGTTATTATTTATTAATAACAAAGGTCTTTTAACTGTAAATCAATATTAAAAAGTATTCCTGAAAGTATTTACTGACAGGATAGAGGGTGTAGGGTTTCACCCATTTAGAGTAAACGCTTTTTAAGCGTTGACTAATTAATAATTTATTAAAATTTTTAATCTTTTTTAGAGATTTTAATATGTTTAATAACCTATTTTACAATCATCCTTTCAAATTAAATTTATAGCATAAAACATTAAAAACGCTTTATGCTATTTTTGTTTATACATAAACGATAACATAGTTTCTTTAAGGTTTAAGATAGGGTTAATCATTTTAATAAGTATTTTTATATTAACAATTTAAAACAGCGTTATAGGTTAAAATTTATGACTTATTTTAATTATATAAATAAAAATCAAATAAGGAGAAACTACAAAATGAAAAAGTTAAAGTTATTATCTGAACCTGAAATTATAGTTGAATTAATTGATAATTCAATGGAAATGATTAAATATGCAACCAATGGTAGTTTAGGTATCGATATTTATAATCGAGAAGAAATAATAATACCTTGTAATAATTATTTCAAACAGACACAAAATACAGTAAAATATTTATTTGAATTACTGAAAGATATATATGAAGGAAAAATGAAAAAGCACGAAGCATCGGAATTTGAAAATGTAGAAAAAACAATTAATAATTTGAATAATCAATACAATATTTATCATCAAGTTTTAATTCCGATGAATATTAAAATACAATACCCTGAAGGTTATGGCGCAAAATTATTACCAAGAAGTTCAACATTTAAAAAATATGGTTTAATTCAAACTAATTCAGAAGGTTTAATTGATAGCGATTTCGTTAAAGAGCATAAATTTCCGGTTATAAATTTAACTAATAAAGATGTTATAATCCCAGCGGGAACTTTAATTGCTCAATTAGAAATCGTTAAAAAAGAAAATATAAATATAAAACAAGGTAAAGTTGAAGACCATGAAAATCACAATGGTTTTGGTTCAACTGATATGGTGAAATAAAATGAGATATTTAATACTAATCGGATTATCACCAATAATATTTACAGCTTCAGCATTATTATGCTTAATAATATTTATAGATGTTTTTAAAGAAGCAAGTAAAGAAATTTTACAAGAATTTTAAATTATTTTATATAAAAATAATTATAAAATAAATTAAAAAGGATATTTCACGAAATGAAAAATTATCTGAAATGAGGGGTGTTTGATATGCCATGTAAAACGAGTAAACCTAAAAAATCCACGACAAAGAAGAAATAAATATGCAAGTAATATTTCCAATACCTGTAAAAGATTTAGATTTATTAACGCCTGAAATTCCGCTAATGCTATATAAAAAAGATGGTTCATATATTATATTACCATTAGCGGAATTAGATAACATTTTCAGTAATATGAAATTTGATTATGAAAGAAATTTCAACCAATTAAAATGAAAGGATTTTAAAATGTATTTAGAAAGAATAGTAAGTTATAAAATGAATAATATAAATTTAAAATTAAACAATAAATATAAAGTAACTTTAAATAAATTAGTTGAAGGCAAATCAATCTACGAAGGATTATTAACAAGAATTGATGGCGATTATTCAGTAATCACTATTGATAATGTTGGATTAGCTTCTATATTTATTGAAAATATCGAGGAAATTTAAAATGAATTTAATACCGCTCTTTGAATGGGATAAAACATTAGAAAATATAGCAGATATTTTATATGATAATATTTTATTTGTTAAATCAAAAGATATAGAAATAATAGAGCATAACATAACAGATAATATATATAAAGGTTATATTTTAGACATATTATGCAGATATGAAAAATTAGCAGAGTTAAATTTATCAATGAATAATTATAAAAATGCCGCTATATCATATATTGATTATTTTGAAAATATATTTAACAATAATAAAATAGATAAAGTAATAAGCTGGAATAATGTTTTATCATTTAGAAAAATTCCATATTTAATGGCAAAAGAAAGAAACATTGAAACCGAAATACTTGATTATTCAGCATTTAAAAATCATTTAATAAGAGATAAAAATGATGTTTCAGTATATTCAGATTTCTATAAAGACTATACTAATCATTATAGGTTTAAACAGTTAAATAACCAAGAATTAGACAATATCAATACATTTATTGATAATTATAAACAAAATCAAATAACACGCATAGCAGATGACAAATGTAATGATACCATAAATATAAATAATTATAGCCTGGTAATTTTACAAGTTCAAAATGATGCTAATATACTTTATTATCAAGATAAAATAATAAACAATTCAACCATTCTAAAATACTTAAAAGATAATCCACACAAAAAATATTTAATCAGAAATCATCCATTAACAGAAAATAAATCAGAAATACAAAAATACTTTAAAGATTATAGATTTGCAGATACTTATAAATTGCATAATCTATTAGATAACTGTAATGAAGTTATAACAATAAATTCAAGTGTTGGTATTGAAGCATTATGTTATGATAAAAAAGTTATATGTTTGGGCAATGCGGTTTACGATAAAGTAATCGATAATAAAAACTTTTTATATTATTACATAAATAAATTCACAATTCAAATATAAAAGTTTAATTTATTTTATACTAAAATAATTATAAAATAATTTAAAAATAAGATAGGAGAACTTTAAAAGATGGAATTAGATAATACTTTTCAATCAGTTTTATTAGTAATTTTATCAGTAGCATTCGGTGGATTATTCACTTTATTTTTATACAAATTAGGTTATTTAAATGTTCAATATTTTTCAGCATTAATCTTATTTATTACAGGATTTATTATTGGTATTTTAATTTCCGAGCATCAATTTAGATAATTAGAAATATTTTAATTATATATTTAAACTTTTAAAATTGGTATGCTGGTAACCATACCAATTTTTTATTTTTTATTAAAGGGGATGTTTTTTATAATGACACCTATTAAAGTTAAAAAATTAAATAAGAAAACAGGTAACAGCACTAATATTCAAATGATGGTTCAGTCAGATAGCGAAGAATGTTTTGAATCTTTTAATAAAGATTTTATAGTTAACTCATTAGTTAAAGAAATAGAGTTAGATAAAGTAATTGCCGAAAAAATAGCAGTTAAAGCAGAGCAGTTCTTACTTAAAAATGAATTGTTAAATATTAATACAAGTTTTATTCGTAATATTATAAATTATTTTTTATCTCAAGAAAAAATCGACGACCATTTGAAATATAATTCATTATCATTACCAACTTATGATGTTAAAAAACTATTAGAAGAACACAATTCAGAAAATTCAAATACATCTTTTAGCCCTGAAAGTATTAACCTTGCAATAGCAGGACAAATTCAAAAACAATATGCTTTAAAAGAAATATTTAGTAAACAAATATCTGAAGCCCATTTAAAAGGTGATATACATTTACACGATTTGGACTTCCCAAATCGACCCTACGCCTTTGATGGTGATTTATCATTAATAACAATAAAAAGAAATGATAAAACAGAAATAATAACAATTAAAGAATTATATGAAAGATTAAAAACAACAAATATTAAAGAATATCAAATATTAGATAAAACAGGATATGTTGAATTAATTAATTTAGTTGAACTAAATAACAAAAAAGATATATATGAAATCGAATTGGAAACTGGCGAAAAGTTATTTGTTACAGAAGACCATCCTTGTTTAAAATATAATGATGAAAATAACTATATAGAATTACAAACAAAAGATTTAAAAGTAGGTGATTTATTTTATGCCGAAATCAACAAAAGGTAAAACTTGGGAAGAAATCTATGGAAAAGAATATGCTGAAATAAAAAGAAAACAAATAATGGAATCATTTAAAAATAGAAAAACAAATAAAGGTAAAAAATGGGAGGAAATTTATAGTCCAGAAGAAGTAATAAAAAGAAAAGAAAGAATGAAAAATAATAACCCAATAAAAAATATGTCAGAAGAAACAGCAAAAAATAGAAAATTAAAGTTAAGTGATATAAAAAAAGAATATTACAAAACAAATAAAAATCCAATGCAGGATAAAAAACATACAGAAGACTCAAAACTAAGCATGTCAAAAACAAAAAAAGAAAAATATAAAGATGAAAATAACTTAATAAAAATTAGAAAAGCGATAAAAGAAAAAACTGAAAAATATTTTGAAAATAATGCTGTAATTTTTAAATGTAAATTATGTAAAAAAGAAATGTTCGTCCTACCAATGTTTTTAGGTAAAAATAAAGATAGAAAATTTTGTTCAACAGAATGCCAATATGAATATTATAGGCAACATCCTCATATAAAATATAAAATAAACAGTTGGGAACAGCGTGTAATAGACTTAAATATTGATAATGTAAAATTTACAGGTGATTTTAAATTTTGGATTACAATAAATTTTAAAAATAAATTATATCATAAAAACCCTGATTTTATAATAACAAAATATTCAGATAAACATGCTGTAATTGAAATTTTAGGTGGTCGATTTCATAATGCTGAGGAGAATATGCAATTAGCACAAGCATATAAAGAAAAATCTATTAATTATTTATTTTTAACAGATTTAGATTTTAATTTATCTGATATTGATTTAAAAAATAAAATACAGGAGTGGATAAAAAATGTTAAATAAAATAATATCAATAAAAAAAATTAAAACAGTTAATAAGGTATATGATATTACAACATCATCACATACTTTATTAGTCAATAATATACATACGCATAATTGTTCTGGTAATTCTATTGAATATATAAAAAGATATGGTTTAAAATTACCAAATGTTAGTCATAGTGAACCCGCAAAACACGCTCAAACATTAGTTAATCATATTCAATGTTTTGCAAATTATTTACAAGGTTTATTTTCTGGCGCTATTGGGTTTGAATGTGTTAATATGTTTTTCGCACCACTACTAAAAGATTTAGAATATTATCAAATTAAACAGGTTGCACAGCATTTGATTTTTAGCTTTGCACAGTTAGCCGGAAATCGAGGCGGCCAAGTTGTATTCAGTGATTTCAATATGTATTTAAAAGTTCCAGACCACTATAAAAATACACCAGCAAGAGGAGCAGGTGGAAAATATACAGGATTAAATTATTCCGAATATGAAAATGAAATGAGATTATTTTTAAAAGCTATATTTGAAGTAATCGAAAAAGGCGATGCAAATAAAGCAAACTTCGCATTTCCAAAAATATTATTACATATAAATAAAAATAGTTTTGATGATGAACTATTAGATTTTGCTTGCAGAGTAAATTCTAAAAGAGGTTCAATATATATACTTTACGACAGAGGTGAAGATGTTAAGATATCTCAATGCTGCAGATTGTCAATAAATTTAACAAAAGAAGAAACAGAAAGATTAATAAAAACGCCAGAGGAAATGCGATTTTCAGCATGGCAGAATATAACAATAAATTTACCAAGAATTGGTTATAAATGTAAAACGCATAAAGAAATGTATAGTGAAATAGATAGATTAATTGATTTATGTATGCAAGGACATAAAACGAAATATGAATACATATGTAAATTATTAGATAAAGGTGAAAAAGGTTGTTTAGGTTTTTTAACAAAAGGCTTTGATAATAAACCTTATTTAAGAAGGAATGAAGCAAAGTTTTTAATAGGGATAATCGGATTAAATGAATTGGTAAAACAATATACAAAAACTAATTTACATGAAACAGAAGAAACCTTAAAATTTGGATTAGAAATAATAGCATATATAAAACTAAAAATGGATGAATTAGCAAATAAATATAATCTAAATGTTATGCTCGAAGAAACACCAGCAGAAGGATTAAGTTTAAGGGCAGCATTATTAGATTTACAACAATTCAAAGAAGCAAAACATTATGTCAACGGTAATATAGAAAAAGGCGAAGTATATTATACTAATTCGGTTCATTTAGTTTATAATGCAAATGTTGATATATTAACCAGAATAGAAAAACAAAGTAAATTTGCTTCAATGATAAAGGCAGGTTCTATAATTCATAATTGGTTTGGGGATACAGAGCCAGACCCAAAAGCATTAAAAGAATTATATAAAACAACATTATTAAATACAAATGCAGTTCAAACAGCGGATAGTCCTGATATGACAGTATGTAAAGATTGTCATAACACATTTAAAGGTTTAAATGACATATGCCCGTCATGCGGCTCTAATAACATATATAACACAACAAGAATAACAGGGTATTTTAGTCAAATTTCAGGTTGGACAAAATCCAAATTAGCAGAATTAAAAGATAGAACAAAAGTTGATTTCAGTATGCAGCAATTTGAAAATGTTGAATTCAATAACGGCGAACAGATTTTATTTTTTCAGAAACCTAATTGCGAAAAATGCGAAACAGTTAAAAAACAATTATCAGGAAAGCTAAATGAAAATGTAAAAATACTTGATACTCACGAATATAAAGGTTTAGCATTGGCAAGTTATTATAATGTTGATGAGTTGCCTTGTTTAATGAAAGTTAAAGGAAGTGAAATAATAAGTAAATTATCAGGTGCAGGTTCTTATTTAAAATGGTTAAAAGATAATACGAAATAATTTATTATATAGTTTAAATTATTTTATATAAAAATTTATATAAAATAATTTAAACTTGAAAGGACTAATTGATAAATGAATAATTTTCAAAATATTAAATTGTTTGGATTTCAAAAATCATCATTAATAGATTATCCAGGTTATATATCATCAGTAATATTTTTTAATGGTTGCAATTTAACCTGTGAATATTGCCATAACCGCAAAGCAATGCGAGAATTTGGCATATTCACAAAAGAACAAATAATTCATACCGTTTATGATGTTATAACTAATTTAGCAAATGGAATTGTAATAAGTGGTGGTGAGCCAACATTACAAGAAAATGATTTATTATATTTATTACATTATTTAAAACAGCGGACAAATAAAAAAATAAAACTTGACACTAATGGCACTAATCCAGAATTATTAAAAAATATTATTGATAATAAATTAATTGATTTTGTAGCAATGGATATAAAATCTAAATTTGAAAATTATTCAAAATATTTCCATTATAATAATATAGATAATCTATATAGGAGCATTGATATAATTTCCAGGTCCGGAATAAATTATCAATTTAGAAATACTTTATGGAAAGGTTTAAATGTAGAGGATAAAAATTGGATAATAAAAAACTTTCCAGATATTAAATTTCAAGCAGAACTAGATTTATTTTAAAATTATTTTTACCGTGAAAAGCATTGATAATAAAAGGTTATCAATGCTTTTTTATTTTTATTTTAAATTATTTTATAAAAACTATTTACATTTTTATTATAATATGTTATAATAAAAATATAAAGGGTTAAGGGATAAAAATAAAAAAAGAAAAAGGGGAAATTAAAATGTTAAATAATAAAGAAATATACACCCAATTATCATTGTTCAAATATAAAAATAATAGACAGCCAAAATATTTAGTAATTAATACTGAATATGAAGATGAAATATCAAGTATAAGGGAAAGTTTAAAATCAGATTTTCCTCAAATACCTGATATAGAGATTATCACATCAGGTAGAGTTGATAAACGAAAATTTGAAATTAGTTAACAAATAAATTTGGTTTAACAGGTTCCAATCAAAAACCTGAAATAAGAAAGGAATATTAAAATGAATATAAAATTAAATAGAAAAGACGCTAAAATAATTATTGATACGGCTTATCCAGATTATAAAGGCCGTAAAATAAGCGTTGAAATAATAGATAATAACAAAGAAATTGAAACGACGAGTTACTGGGACGGCGGGAGTAAAACATATTACACCGTATTAAATAATGAAGGTATTGTAATTGGAGATTCAAAAAGTTATCATAATTTCCATCCAGCAATACAGGAAAGTAAACAACCAAAATGGATAGCAAATGATAATGAAATATTAGTAACCAGAAATTATTTCTGCGGTCAGGATTGTGGTATAAGAATATATGTCACGCCAACATCAAACATGTTACCAAAAAATTTATTAGAAATAAAATAAAAAAAAATTAAAAAATTATTATATAAATATAAAATAAAAAAGATAAGGAGATTATATGAGTGTAAATATATTATTTATTTTATTATGCGGATTTTATAGATATTTTATAATCCATACGGCTTTCAATATTTGTTGTTTAGAAATGATTGGTATATTATTTGGATTATTAGCATTTCAATTTGTCGATTCTATTATGACTGCATCTATACAAAAAACTGTAAGTACAATTATGCAATATAAAAATGATTAGAAACATATTTAAATTCTTAAAAATAAAAGTTTAAATTATTTTATATAAAAATAATTATAAAATAAATTAAACTTAATAAAATCATAAATTCAGTTTAACAGGTTCTGATTAAAAACCTGAAATTTGAAAGGAAAGATGAAAAATGAAATTAAGAAAATTAATAATTAACAAATTAAACGCAGCTGATAAACTTGTAAGGCATGATTATCCACTTACACACTTTAATGTTAATGTTTTTGCGGATGGTGATATTGCTTGCGATGAATCAAGTTATTCGACCTACACATAATATACTGAAAAACCATTGTTAACAGTAAGTTTAAAATATACAAAAGATAATGAAATTGACGCTGAAGATTTTGAAGAGCAAGATTATGATGAAATAATTGAAGAAGCAATAGAAAGGCAATATAGAGATGAAAATACAGATATTAACTTGTATGAAATGCTTGAAAAAGAAATAAAATAAAAAAATTAGAAAAAGAAAATTGAAACCATTATTATATTAGTATAAATAAAAATAAAAAGGATGGTATTAAAATGAAAAATTTAAAAATAATACTCAAAGGTGAAACATTTAACTTTTTAAAATCGGGTTATTGTGCTTCAGAAATTGAAAAAGTAGTTGCTGGAAATGATATGCTTGCGGAATATGTTGAAACCGTAGATGCTATAAATACTAATTGCGTATGTGGCACTTTTTTTGAAAGCGATTTAACTTTAGTTAGAAATATCGAACCCTTAAATGTAGTAGCAATTACAAGCACTTCAATATTACCTTTGGATGGCTCTTATGAAATTCATAAATTGGCTGAAGTTCCAAAACTTGACGGGTTAAAACATTATATAGGGCATCCAGCAACCGCAAATATAATTGAAAAATTAGGTGCAGTAAAATCAGAAACAAAGTTATTTAAAGGTTTAGAAATTGGTGAAAGTCAATTAACATTCGCAATTAAACAAGGAATGTCAGATAGAAGCAACGGTGGTACAGCAATAAATCAAGATGTAACAATAGATATGTTAGAAGTAAGAGTTATAACAAGATTAAAATAAAATAATCAATAATTTAAAAGTTTAAATTATTTTATATAAAAATAATTATAAAATAATTTAAACTTAATAAAATCAATAAGTTAATAGCCAATATAATAAATTCTTAAATTATTATTTTAATAATTTAAGAATTTTTTTTTATTTAAAAATATTAGTTTTTAATATAAAATTTTGTAAGCAAATAAAAAATTATAGGAGATTTCAAATAATGGAAGAGAATAATGAAACTTATAATTTAAAAGATGAAGAGATTTTAACTATTGGTAAATATCAAGGGTTTGATTTTACCGTAGAAAAATTAAAAGAAATATATGATAATTTTAATGAACTGAAAGAAGAAATAAAACCTACTTTAAAATTAGGTCATGGAGAACAAGAAATTTTAAAACGCACAGGATATCCAAGTGCAGGTTTTATTGCAGATTTAAAATTATCAGATGACGGCACTAAATTATATGCTGATTTCAGTAATGTCCCAAAACAAGTAAAAGAATTAATGGATAAAAAAGCATACTCAAGAAAATCAGCCGAAGTAATTGCAAATTATAATGATGATAATAAGAAAAAAAGATACGGAACAGTTTTATGCGGATTAGCTTTATTGGGCGAAGAAATGCCTGAGATAAAAACTTTAAGCGATATTCAAAAACTTTATTATAGCGATAATAATGAAGTAACAATAATAACATTATCAAATAAGGAGGAGTCAAAGATGCCAGATTTATCAAAAGCAGAAGAAACAAATAGTAATTTACCAGCCGCACCAATTACAACTGAACAGGTGGAACCGGAAGTAAAACCAGAAGAAAATACAGTTTCAGCCGCAGTAGTTGTTGATACTGTTGATACGGTAGTTACTCAACTTGAAAAAGTAATTGAATTACTTTATAATTTTCTTGAGGGTTCAACAGATACTGATGATATTATGCTTTCAAGAGCAGAAAAATCAGTAATGAAATTAGCAGATGGTTTGAAAAAGAAAAAGAAAAATGCAGCTCCATCTGAAGCACCTGCTGAAACGGTTATGCCTGAAAATCCAGAAGTAACAGCAAAACTTTCAGATATGGAAAACAAACTTAAAACAATGTCAATCGAACTTGAAAAAGCAAACCAGAAAGCTAAAGACGCTGAAATTGAAAAAGTAAATCTTTCAGATTCTAACTATATCGAAGCATTAGTTAAAGAAGGTAAAGTATTGCCAGCCCAGACAGAAAAATTGAAAGAATTATTTTTCAGTATGAACAAAACAGAAAATATGGTAATAATGTTATCTGATAAAAAACAGGTAAATATTAAAGATTCTATTAAAGAATTTATTAACACTTTACCAAATCAGATTAACTTATCATCGGCAATTTCAAAAGATATTTCAGTAACCGAAGAAAGCAAACCAGAAGAAATAAAAATCAATATGGTTAAAGAACAGTTTCCAGAATATTTCAAAAAATAAAAATAAATAAGGAAGGTGTAATTTTATGTCTATATTAGTTCCTCACATTCATCAGGATAAAGTATTTAATTCTAAAAAAGTATTTCTTAATTCATTGGACCATCCAATTTTAAGGTCAGGTCAGATTCTTGCAACTGAAACATTCCCATTTGTTGCCGGTCAGGTTGTTGCAAAACAAACCTCGACGGGTAAAATCGTAAAATATAATTCAGGTGGTTCAGACGGTGCAGATGTTGCAGTCGGTATTTTAGGTGAACAGGTTGACGGCACGACAATCGGTTCAACACCAATTGATGTAGTTATCGATTATGCAATTCACGGTGTTGTGTATGAAAGTGCTTGCGTTGGTTTAGATGCAGACGCAAAAACAGATATGAAAAATATAATTTTTATCTAATTTAAAAATATAAAAATAAATGAGGAAGGTGTAAATATATGTCAGATTCGTTGTATTCAGTTCTTAATCCACAGTATATTTCCGGTCTAATTAAACAGTTCCCAGTTAAAGAAATGCTTTCTAACACTATATATGCAAGCAAAGAAAGCCAGACAATGGATATTCAATGGGATGTAATTTATGGGTCATTTCCGATGGCTCCAATTACAGGTATGAATTCAGTTGCTCCTATTTGCCAGCCTGAAAATATTAAAACAATGAAATCAACAGGCGCAGTAATAAAACATAAAATCCCGATAAAAGCAGCTGATATGCTTTTGTTAAGAAAACCAGGCACACTAAATGAAAAATATGCTAATCAGATGGTTCTTGATTATACATCAAGAGTAAATGATGGCGTTGATATGAGAGTTGAATGGTTAAAAATGAAAGCATTAACCGGCACGCTTACATACTCTGATACCGATACAGGCGTTTCATTTTCAATCGATTATGGTTTTAAAGCAACTCATAAAGTAACTTTAACTTCAACTGCTAAATGGAATGACCTTGTAAATTCTGATCCATTGACAGATATTTTTAATTGGTCAGATTTAATTGAAAAAGATGGCGGCGCAGTAGCTGATAAAGTTATAATGAATAAAACAACTTTAATTCAGATGATAAATGCGACAAAAGTAAGGGATGTTTTAAAATTTGACGGTGGAACAGTTGATATAATTTCAAAAGTTAAAACTTATCTTGCAGCTATCAATGTTGAACTTGTAATTGCTTCTGGTATGTTTACAGATTCAACAGGCACTAACTACAGATTAGTTGAAGATGGAGATGTTATTACAATAGCAACAAAAGGTGCGTCAACATCGCCTAATGAAGCAACTGCTGTATTCTTTGATTGCCCAAATGAATATACAATGACCCCTGGAAAATTTGGTGAAACAATCGAAATAAAAGATCCGAAATCAACGCAGGTTTTAGCAGGTCAATACGGATTGCCAGCTATCCAGTTCCCAGATAGAATAGTTTATGCTAAAGTATTTTAATTGTCCATTATAAGTTCCTCCAGATATAGTGGGCGGTGTTAATTTAATTAGCATTGCCCACTATTTTTTATAATTTTTAATTTATTTTATAATTATTTTTATATAAAATAATTTAAAAATCAAAAGGAGAAAATAAATGAGTTATACATCGATAGCATTAGTAAGGGATAACTATAAAAAATTTAGTTCATCAGCATTATTACCAGATGATAAGATAACTTTTTATATTACAAGAGTTGAAGCATTAATCAATGGTATATTATACAAACTTTATCAAATACCATTATACTCAGTTGATAATTCAACGCCTTTCACGCCTGATATTTTAGTTACCATTTCAACGGATATGGTAACGGCGAAATGCTTAAAATATTTTTATGACAGTAACCAATCAGAAGAAAATCCAGTAGCAAAAACAATATGGAAAGAAAACATTGAATTATTAAAATCAATGGTTGCAAATAAACCCGAGTTATTATTACCATGCGCATTTAGAGATGGTGTATCATTAGGCGAAGATGGTAAAATAACATTTAGTTCAACTGCAACATCAAAATCTGGTATATGGTCAACTTCAATGAACTCAATAAATTCACCTTATAATTCGATATTTAATCTTGATGATTGGCCAGATAGTAAAGTATGTGAAAATCAGGAAGAAGATATACAATATGATAGGGATAATAAATAATGTAATGAGTCAACTAACGCTACTTTAAACCTTAAAGAAACAATGTTTTAAAGGATATTTAAAAATGAGGATAGCAATAACATCACTAATAAAAAATAGAGAATGGATATTGCCAGATTTTTTAAATAAAATAATGGCAATCGATTATGATAAATCAAAAATAACTTTAATATTCATAGATGATTATAGCAATGACAATTCATTAGCAATATTAAATAGATTTAATAACCAATGCAGAGATTTATTTGAAGATATAATAATAGTAGAACCAAACGATTATTTTTCAAATAATGAAAGCAGCAGAATATTAAAAGATAGAAATAAATTATATGAACATTTATCAGGGTTAAGAAATAAATTAATTGAAAAATGTATTGAAATAAAAGTAGATTATCAATTAAGTATTGATAGCGATATATTAGTTTCACAGGATATTTTAAACCATTTATTAAACTTTAAAAAAGATTATATTGCGACAATAGTATTAAATGATAATCATTTAAAAGATAAATTTGATTATGATAATTTAAAAAACAGATATATAAATGCGAGCCAGAATATAAATAATAATCCAATACATTTTAAAAATTATGAATTAAATAATCTTTATGAAGTTAATATGTCAGGTGCTTGCTATTTAATATCAAATAAATTATTCAAATTCAGATTTAAAAATCACAGATTCGGAGAAGATTCCGGATACTGTGAAGATATAATTAAAGAGTATAAAATTTATTTAGAAACAACTTTAAAATCAATACATATAATGGAAAGAAAATATTTGAATGCCGGATTATCAAAATTTGAGGAGCTGTTTAAATGGCAAAAAATGGATTAAGTTTTAATTTTGATTTTGACGGAAAAGAAACTTTAAATGCTATTCAAGATATAATAGAGAAATTAAAAAACCCTGAAATGGCATTTAGAAGTATTGCAAATTTTATGCGTTCAAGAGTTATAGAACACTTTAGACAAAATCAAGGTTCAACTGCTCAATGGAAACCATTAAGTCCTGTAACAATAGCATTAAGAAAAAAAGGCCCTAAAAAAAGTAATTCAACACAAATATTAAGAGATACAGGCGATTTATTAAACTCAATTCAAGGTGGTCCAGGTTCAATATTTGAAGTCAAATCAAATTATGCTAAAGTAGGAACTACAATATCATATGCAGTTTATCACGAACAACCAGATAATAAAGGTGGAACAAATAGTTTTGGTGGCAAAAGAATAATACCAAAAAGAGATTTTATGTTTTTAAGTAGCGATGATATAGATAGTTTAAAAGAGATTTTAGAAATTACATTTTTTGGTAAAGGAAAAAAATTATGAAACAAGTTATCGATGATTTATATACTTTATTATTTAATGACCCTTTATTAAATTCTGACACATCAGTTAATATAAAAGTAAATACATTTTACAAATATGCTAATCCATTAATTGAATTATATCCAGCATTATTATTAATAAGAAAAAGTGAAAACAGTCAAATTAAAACAGTTAGCTCAGGATATTTAAATACATATAGCATTGATATACTTTTAATGACACAGGAATTTGAAGAAACAACTAAAAGCCTTAAAGGGATAGATGATTTAGATAAGTTAGTTAAAAATGTAAGAAGTATATTACAAAAAAATCCTAAAATAAACGGTAATTATTATGATAGTTCAATTTCAGGTATAGAATATCAATCATTTGTAACAGATAATTATATTAATTTTACCGCTGTAATAAGTTTCAATATTCAGAAAAAAGTATATTACAATTAAAAGTTTAATTTATTTTATAATTATTTTTATATAAAATAATTTAAACTTTCATATAAATTCATTATAATTAAATAATTTTAATTTAAAAATAATGAAAACAAATCAAAAATTTAAGGAAGGTGTTTTTATATGGCTTTAGGCGTTTTGAGTAAAATGCTGGTTATTGATGAAGCAACATTCGGTATTTATAATCCAGCAGCTACTAAAAAAAGAGTTGAATTATCCGATGATTCAATGTCCGCAGATTTCGGATACACAGACCCAGAAACAATAACAGGCGACCGTGTTAAAGCGGAAAATATCCAGACAAGAAAATCGGTTGAAGGCTCAATATCTATCGTTGCAGCTCCTGAAAATGGTTTTACAAAATTTTTAAAATATGCTTGCGGTAAAGTTACAACTTATGCGGGTGAATTTAAAAGGGAAAGATTAACAGGCATTACAGGCACAACCGCTACATTGGCAAATACGCCAATTACAGCAGCAAGTTATACCTTTTACAAAAAAGTTTCAGGTGGTCAATGGACTTTGATGACTGAAGATTATGGTTCAACGCCAAGCGGTAATGAATTTTCATTAAATGTTGCGACAGGTGAAGTAACATTTGGCACAGCATTAATTTCAACTGATGAGGTTATGGCTGAATATTGCAAAGAAGTTTCAGGAGTTTATTCACATAAATTTACAGCTTATGACCAGCCGTCATTTCAGTATTGGAATAAAAAAGGTAATATTGAATTATTCGAATATACAGGTTGCAAAATTGATAATATGACAATTAATGTTAACTCGGAAGATTTCTTGAAAGCCGATTGTGATATAATTGCTCAAGATGAAAAATATGGAACAGATACAAGCCATGTATACGATGATACATTGCAATTATCAGCATTAGACCCATTTCTTTTTAAACAAGCAACTGCAAAATTAGATTGGACAGCAGAAACAATGCTTGAAAACATTGAAATCGGTATTGCAAATAACCTTGATGCAAGATATTCAATTCGTGGTGATAATACAGCAAGAGCAATCATACCTGGTAAGCAGGAATTTTCATTGAATACCGAACTTGAATTTACAGATATGACTTATTATAATAAATTCAGAAATGCTACAAAAGGCATACTTGAAGTTATATACGGTTTAACAAATGGTGTTGAAATTGGTGCAACAAATGTTAATTATCAATTTCAAATATTCGTCCCTAATTTCAGATTTGAATCAGCAGATTTACCGACATCAACCGATACAATGATGATAAGTTCCGAAGGATTTTCAAATTTAGATAAAGGTTTAAATTACAGTTATCAGTTAATAGTTGTAAATTCTGAAGCAACAGTTTAATTGAATATTGCTATTATAAGATTTACTTCTTATAATAGCAATTTCAAATTTTTAATTTATTTTATATAAAAATAATTATAAAAAAGAAAAAATAAAAAATATTCTGGAGGAATTATAATGAAATTAGTTAAATTTACAAAAGAAATTGTATTAGGAGATTTTAAAGCAATAATCAGAAAAACATCGGCATTTGACATTATGAGTTTACAGAAAAAAGCAATTAAATTTAAAGATAATGCTGCTGGAGTTGAAATAACAAAAAATAATATGCTTCAATATACAGAAACAGATACAGCAGCGTTAAGATTAGGCCAAGTTGTAGCATCATTAGTTAAATGGAATCTTGAAGACGAAACAAGCACTCCTGAAAATCCGGTATATTTACCAATAACAGAAGAAATAATTAAAAGCGATATATTCCCAAATGATTTATTTTTATTCATCGAAAAAGAAGTAAATGAATTTAATGAACCGAAAGCAAGTGATATAAAAAACTAAAGGAAGGGTTGAAATACACTTTTGCTAATAAAGAATTTAAAGATTATAGTATTGATAATGTATGGTTTTTAAGAGTTTTAAATTTAGCAAAGTATTTAAACATCAGCCCAAACGATATATATAATTTAGATTATGAATTTATAACTCGCTTAGAAATATATATAAGTGAAGAAAATTTACATAAAAAAAGAGAAGAAATAAAAAGCAATTTAAAAAACAAAAAAAGAAAATGATATAAGTATAAAACATATATCATTTTCTTTTTTAAATTATAAAAGAAAGGAGAATAAAATTTATGGCAGATATTAGTTTAAAAGCAAGTTTACAAGATAATATGTCAAAGGGTTTAGATGGTATAGCGGATGCGATGAAACAATTAATTGATTTATCTAAAAAACAAATTGAATTACAGATAAATACACAGCAAGTATTGAATGCAAATAAAAATGTTGAAACATTAACTTCAACATTAGGTTCAGTTTCATCAATTTCTCAAGCATTTGGAACCAGTTTTGATGGTATAACGCAAACATTAGCTAATTTTGATGGGACTGCAATAGGAGTTATAAAAACTATTGGTTCAGTCGCGGCACAATTAACATTAATGCCTTTTAAAGTTGTAGTTGCCGGTGCATTACAATTAGGTGAAGCATTTATAAGTTTAGGCAAATCATTATTTGAAATGATAGGAGGTTTTGGAGGGTTTATAAGTGGTTTAGCTTCTCTAGGCTCCTCAATGATTTCAGTATTTACAGGCGGCTTTTCAGGAATTGTAAATAGTGTAACTTCTTTAGGCTCATCGTTAACATCAGCTTTTTCAGGTATTACAGAAATAATCTTATCACCATTTAAACTTATAGGTTCAGCAATTTCTTCAACATTATCAGGAATAGGAAGTATAATAACAACGCCGTTTACTGTTGCTTTTAATGCAATTTCAAGCATTGGTTCAACGGTATTTAATGCTTTAAAAAATCCTATTGATTTATTATTAGGTGTTATGTCGGGCGGTATTAGTATAATATCAAATTTCGGTAGAGCATTTGAAATGTTAGGTAATATATCAGAATTACTGGATATATATAGTAATGCTAAAGAAATATTTATGGACTTTTTAAACACTTTAAAGATGGGCGTTGAAATAGTTTATAATTTTGCGTCAGCTTGTGTAGATATGACTAAAGATTTTGATAAACAAATTTCAAATGTCGCTTCAGTATCAGGTGCGACAGCTGAAGAAATGCAAAAATTAAGACAAGCAGCGTTAGATGTCGGTGCAGATACATCTTTATCATCAGCTCAAGCAGCGGAAGCGTTATATTCATTAGGTTCTGCTGGTTATGCAACAGAGGACGCAATTAATGCTTTAAATGGCGTAGCTAAATTATCAGAAGCAACACAATCTGATTTAGCAGCTTCAACTGAAATTGTAGTTGCTACATTAGCACAATTCAAATTAGGCTCTGAAAAAGCAACAACAGTTGCTAATGTTTTTACTAAAGGATGCAATGTATCTATGTTAACAATAGAGCGTTTAGGCGATGCAATGAAATATGTAGGGCCTGTTGCCGGTGCAATGAATATGTCATTAGAACAAACGGTAGGCGTTTTATCTCAATTATCCAATAAAGGTATTCAAGGTGAGATGGCAGGTAATGCTTTGAAAGGGGCATTATCTACTTTAATATCCCCCGCTGGTGATGCTGTAAAAGTATTACAAGAGTTAGGTGTATCAACAGAATTAATGGCAAAAAATGTTGAATCGGCTAAAACAACAGGAATAAATCCATTTACAGCCACATTAACAGAATTACAAAATAAAGGTATAAGCACAGCACAAATAATGAGATTGTTTGGTGAATCGGCAGGGCCATCAATGATAAATTTATTAAGCGGCAGTATAGCAGAAATAGATAAATTATCGTCGGAAGTTACAGGTACTAATGCAGCATTTGATGCGGCAAAAGTGCAATTAGATAATTACGCAGGTGCTTGTTTGCAGTTATCGGGGTCAGTGGAATCACTACAAATAACTCTAGGAACGCCTTTACAAAAACCATTACAAATAATAACTGAAATAATTACATCAGTTGTAAATGGATTTACAGATTTTATACATAAAACAGGATTACTTAAAGCAGCAGGTGATGTATTAACATTTACAATGTCATTAGTTGCTAAATCATTTGAAGCTATAAGTAATATAATTTCTCCTGCGGCAACAATGTTCGCAGGATATATAAAAAACATATCTGATGCAGTATCAAAATTAATAACTTTTATTGAAACTACTAAAGAATTCAAGCAAGGGTGGGAATCAATAACAAAAGTATCGCAAGCATTTGAAACTTTAGGTTCAACAATGAAAAAATCTTATACAGAAACAATAGAAGTTATCAATGGTGTAACAACAATAACAAAAACTTTGGACAAAGCATCAGCGTCAACAAGCAGCATAAGTAATACATTTTCAAAAATATTTAAAACATTACCAGCATCAGTAACAGCAGTGCAAAATTTAGGTAATGTATCCACAAATACAAGTAATGTTTTAGTATCTTTTAAAAATAATGTATGGACAATAACGGAAGTATTAACAAATTTAACAGGGCAATCAACATTAACGGCAGCAATCATTGATATAGTAAAAACAGGGTTTATTGCTTTAAATATGGTAATAGTTTCTATATATGGCGCAGTTATTAATTTAGCATCAGGGTTTACTATATTTATAAAAAATTTAATGACATTAGTTCCAACAAGCTCTACAATTCAAACAACAATGTTAAGTTTAGCAACAACTCTCGCAAATATGATTGCAGATGTATCGAGAATGGCAGCAGTGTGGCTTGCATCATCAGCAGCAATAGATACTGTTAAATTAGCATTTGATACTTTTATTGCTATAATAACAGTATTACCATCAGTAGCAATGAGTGTTGTAACTATATTTTTAGCGATTCAAGCGGCTTGTTGGACTTTGGCACCTTATGTTTTACAGGTAGCAGATTATATTGCCAGATTAGTATTACAATTTTTAGGTTTAACTCCTGTAATAATTGGCACAGGAGATATATTAAGTGGTTTAACAGCAGTATTTACATCGACAATAGAATGGATAACAAATTTAATTGCTAAATTTTTATCTTTAGGTTTGGCGATAATAGAGGAAAACAATATAATAGGTAAATTATGTGTATTAATAAGCGAAGCACAACAATATTTTATGCAATGGTTTGATACATTAAAAGAAAGTGAATTAGTAAATAAATTAAGCGGATATTTAAGTAGTTTAGGAATATATTTTCAAAATTTAATTACTCAAATACAACCATTTATACCAACTTTTGATGAATTAACTGCTAAATTTACAAATATAAGTAATGTTATACAAACCACGCTAATTCCTTTAATACCTGTTTTAGTTGCATCTTTTATGACTTTAATTGCTGTATTTAATTCAATATATAGTGCAGTTCAGCAATATTTACAGCCCGCAATAGATTTAATAAAATCATCATTTACAGATATAGGTGCTGGAAATTTTGAAGCAGCATTTCAAGCATTATTAGAAATACCTAAAACATATTTCCCACAAATAACAGAAACAATATTATCAATGAGTTCAGCGTTTACAGATGCATTTACAACTGTTATGAAACCGGCAGCGGCAGCGGCAGCGACAGGAGGCCAAGAAATACAAGCAGCAGTTCAAACAACAAATGCAGGAATACAAACTGAAAGCGAAAAAATGCCTTCGATATTTTCAACTATTGGTCAAGCGTTGCCTGCAGTTTTTATAGGTTTAGTTTCTGCAATTGTCGCTGGGTTTAATACCGCGATATCAGCAGTTAAAGCAGCCTTATTACCATTTGCAAGTCAAGTAGGTGATGGTTTAAAAACAGGATTAAATAATGCATGGTTAATGTTACCTGAAAGCACTCGCACCGGTATTGTTAATATGATAACAGGTATAGGTGCTATATTAAAGATATGTTGGGATATATTTGTTAAAACAATACCTACAATGTTTAGTAGTTTTTATACTGCATTTAGCGATTGGTGGAAATCATTTAAGTTTGATAATTCAATTACAGGCTGGATTGCAAGTTTAATAAGTGTTTTTACAACATCCTTTTCAGCATTTGCAGATACTATAACAAATTTAGTTGTCGGAATAACTCCAGTATTAGTAGGTGCATTTGCAATTATGGGTTATGGTTTAGGTGAAGTTTTTGGGCCAATATTTATAACTTTATTAGCATCTCTAATAGCAGGTATAGGAGGTTTTTTAATAGGTGCTTTAGACGCTATTGGTTCAATGTTTTCAAAGTTTTTCAACGGCGCGGCAGCAACTTGCGGAAAAGAACAAAATACTTTAATGGGTGCAATAACATCAGTATTTTTAGGTTTAACAGGTAAATTACTTGAATTAGTAGCAAAACTATTTACAGTTCAAGTTATATTATCAGTTATTGAAAGTTATTGGCAGGGTTTTAGCGATTTAGTAGTTTTATATGGCACATCTGCAATGAAAATGATTATAAAAGGTTTAGATTTTATGGCAGGAAAGTTTTTATTTTTAGTTGGTTCGTGGTTTAATTGGAGTAATTTACAAGCAGTATTAGCTAAAAATGCTTTTTTTGCTAATTTAATTGAACACTTTACAAAGTCAGCAGCACCATTAATAACTGCAATTATATCTTTCGGTGGTTTATTGCTTGATGCTTTTAATGGTGTTATGTCAAAATTAGTTTCAGGAGATTGGATAGGTGCAGTAAGTCAATTTTTAGGTAATGTTGCTAATATGTTTACAGTTGATTTAGGTAAAACATTGCAGAGAGTTATTGATGGTTTATTAATGATTTTAAGTGGTTGGACTCTTTTAATTTTAGCAGTATTAAATCCAATAATTGATGCTTTAGCTGCATGGGCAAGAGAAAAGTTTGGATTTTGGGGCGAGGTTTGTGTTCAAGTTTTAGGTGGAGTAGTTAAAACTATTGTAGCATTTTTTGCCGGTGGCCCTGCTGGTTTATATACAGGTATTTTAGCAGGATTAGAATCAATTGGTAAAATATTAAAAACTTTTGGAGTTGACTGGACCAAAACATGGGAGTTCATTAAAACAACTTTTAAAACAGTATGGGATAATATAAAATCAGTAGGTAACACAGCATACGAAGGATTAAAAAGCACTTTCAGTAAAATTGAAGGAATAGTTAATAGTATTTCAAATGCTTTATCAACAGTAACTAATAAATATAATGAACTTAAAACAGTAACGGAAGGTATTGGAAATTTATTAACAACAGGTTCCGTTGTAGGCGGCGGAAATATTCAATTAGGTCCTGCAATGACACCACAAGCAAACGGTGGGATAATAAAAGCACATAACGGCGGAACAGCAGTATTAGCAGCCGAATCAGGAATGAATGAAGCATTTGTTCCTTTACCTGATGGTAGGTCAATACCAGTTTCAATGCCAGATTTATCAGCATTAACTCAATCAAATAATTCAGGAAGTATCAGTATAAATTTTGGCAATGTAAATATAAATAATGATACTGATGCTAATGAATTTTATAAAAAGGTAGAAGAATCAGTTTCAAATGCAATATTAAGAAAAACAGGTAGAAGGTAATTACAAATACGATACTTGAATTTAATTTCAAGTATCGTATTAATGTAAAAATTTTAATTTAAAAAATAAAAAATAATAAAAGGAGCAATTAATAATGTTAAAAAATTTTATCATTTCATTAGTAACTATTTTAATATTTTCATCAATTTGTTATGGAGCAACTTTATATTCATCAGACCAGATTTTAAATAAAGTATATTCTGATGGGAAATTATTAACAGCTGGAGCTGGTGGAACTATTGAAGTTGCAACTTATACCACAACAATAATGAAAAGATTTACATTAACACCAAATACAGACAGTGGAAATAATTTATCTTTTGGCGCTGAATGTAGTAAATGGGTTATACTTAATATGGCTGATACAGCGGAAATTTATATAAAATTTGATGCAGTTTCAACAATAAATGATTTTAAAATTCAAGCAGGTTCAGGTATTGCTGGAGATAGTAAAGTAACTAATATTCATGCAATATCAGCAGATACAGTTGAAGTTCAAGCAATAGGATATAAAAACTAAATAAATTTTTTAAATTATTTTATATAAAAATTTATATAAAATAATTTAAAAATAGTTAAAAGGAGATATTGAAATAATGAAAAAGTTTTTAGTAGTATTTTTATCAATTTTTTTATTTGCTAATGCTGTTAATGCTCAAGTTATTAATTTCCCGATTAAAAAAGCAAGTAAAATATTTCTCAATGACGGCACAACAATTCAAAATCATGTAGACAGTAATTGGAAACATGGTTTAATAGACCCAACAGGGCATAATGGAAAGTTCTTAAAAGCAAATCCTTTAGGTTATTATGAATTTGGCACAGTTCCAGGTGATGGAAATACCGCCAGCATTGAATTAACAAACGAAGTTGCAATAAATTCTGGTGATAATACCAATTATAATTTAAGCGAAATATTTGATTTCAACACATTTCAAGTATTTGTAAATGGTTTAAATTATAAAAAATCATTGTATAGTTTAGCAAATGTTGACAGTAAAACAAAAATAACATTTGTAACGCCTTTATATAGTTCTGATGAAGTAAGTATTATCAGAACTTACGGCAATATTGCACAAGATATGAGCCATACAAAATTAGTAGATATAAATTTAGATACTAATTATTTACATTCAACAAGTGCTGAAAAGGCAAATTATTTAACAGGCTACAATCATAGTTTAATTACAGATAGCAATCCGCATTTAACTAAATTTAATCAACTTTTAGACACTTCTGATGTTGCATTAAAGTCAGGTTCACTGACTCAGATTACAACTCGCAATCACAATGACTTGCAGAACTTAAACGCTACTTCAGCACATCCATCTGCTTCGATAGACAATACCTCAACGTCTTATGGCAAAGGATTAGCAACGACCGACAATACCGTTCAGAAGATTGCAGATAGAGTTAATCAGAATGGCACTCCTGCTTTCAAAACAAGCAAAGATAAATGTTCGTTAATGCTTAACTTCAAAGACGGTTTAGCTGATAGCACTAACGCAATAGTTCCTATTGGTTATAATACTGCTACTAAAAATAAAGCTGATAACTTCATTAGTAATCCTGATGGTTCAATTTCAGCAACACTAAAACAGTTTGAAGGCGATGAGGGTAAGTTTGGTTCAGGTGTTGCAGTTGAGGAAAGCAGAACTAATTTACTTCTTTATTCAGATGATTTAACTAATGCTGCATGGACAAAAAATAACTGTAACATAACACTTGATAGGGTTTTACCCGATGGTCGAAAATTATTTAAAATAACGGTTAATACAACCGCTGATGCAAGTATAACTCAACCCATTACGTTAGGGAATCAAGCATATAGTTTTCAAGCATTTATGCAATATACCAACAAAACTTATTCTTGGTCTTTTTATAATGCTGATATTGGTGCAATATTATTTGTTAATAAATTGAATGATACTGTAAATGCGCTAACTAAATTCACAGGAACTAATACACCATCAGCCGCCAAAACAGGTGTAATTCAAATGTATATTGCTAATCCTACAGCAGGTGATACATTTTATATCACTTCACCTCAACTCGAAGCCGGTTCATTTCCTACATCATATATCGCAACAGGTTCAACAGCAGTTACAAGACCAACAGGAAAATTACCATTCGACCCTAAATTAATAAACCCAAAATTAGGCTCAATATCGTTGTGGTATAAACCTAATTACAAATTCGATTTAGCAACAGCGGCATCAGAAGAATTGTTTGAAATTGATACAGGAAGCTATAACGACATCCTTTATTGCGAATACACAAACGCTTCTGATTGTTTCATGCTTAGAAGTACATCTGCGGCTAATTCTAATTCGATAACTACTTCTGCTTATACTGCTGAAACATTCAACGATAAGACATTCCATATAGTTTGCAAATGGGATGCAACCAATATATACTTATATGTCAATGGGGTATTAATTGGTTCAGCATTAAATTACAATGTTAATAATGCGTTTGCACGATTCTGCATTGGACAACTTTACCACACTCCCGGTTATGAAGCCCAAGGCACAATTTCAAACTTTGAAATCTTCAACTATGCCTTAACCGCAGACGAAATCGCAAACATCTATAACGCAGGACTTGAAGGCAAACCTGTTGAATTAGATAATGGTAAAACAGTTTCGGAAGCTGATAGGCTTTCACCGAATATAAACGCAGGAAGCAACAAAGCACAGTTCGTAACAGATAAAACTAAATGTTCGTTACTTCTTGATTTCAAAGGAACTCTTGCAGATAAAACAAGAGCTATTAATCCTATTGGTTCAGATGCGGCGAATAAATGGACTGATAACTTCGTAAATGATAGCACTACGAAAGCAAATGCAACTAATATCTCTTGCACTTTAAAGCAATTTGACGGTGATGAGGGATTATTCGGTAGTGGTATTGCAGTCGAGGAAAGCAGAACGAATTTACTTTTATATTCCGATGATTTAGCTAATTCAAGCGCATGGTGTTATGTTAATTTAGCGGGTGTTCCTCAAATATATTCTTATTTACCTGATGGACGCAAGTTATGGAAAATAACCTCAGCCGCCGCAGGTGAATGTGGATTATATCAGGTTAAAAATATATCTGGTTCTCATACTCTTTCGGCATATATAAATAACCCTGAAGGTTTAGATTTACGTTTTACTTGCCAAAATCAATATGATTTTTTATATGATTTAACAGATGTTAAAAAAATCACACGAAAAAGTGGAACGGCAACAGCTTCATCTGGAGGTGTCTATTATGGTTTTAGATTCAATGCTACAGCCGCAGGTCAATCATACTACATTACTTCCCCACAACTCGAAGCCGGTGCATTTCCAACTTCATACATCGCAACCGGCGCAACAGCAGTTACAAGACCGGCAGGAAAGATTAACTTCGACCCGAATATATTAAATGGAAAAACAGACTTTACAATATCGGTTTGGGCTAAACCTAATTTTAACTATGACAGTTATTATCAATCACTGTTTTTTTTATCAAACAATGACGATAGCAAGACTTGGACTTTATTTTATAATGCCACGAAAGATAGTTTTCAAGCAAGGTTTGGCGCAGTTGATGATGCCTATGAAGTATTATCATCATCATATACTAACAATACAGACTTACAAAAATGGCATCATTTTGTATTAAAACAAGTGTCTAATGTGGGTTATTTGTATATTAATGGAATTTTAATAGGAACTTCAAGTGCAATGCCTGTTGACATAACTAAATTTTCATTAGATTGCCATACTAATGCTCCACCTTTATTTTCAAACACTACAATTTCAAACTTCGCAATCTTCAACTACGCCTTATCCGATGCTGAAATATCGCAAATTTACAACAGCGGATTAGAAGGAAAGCCAATAGCAATTACAAACCCTGAAAGCATAATCGGCGTAGGACAAACCTTGCACGACCCTAATTTTATAACATTTACGTCTGGTTGGGGAATTTCATCAACGTATCCAAATAAACCAACATTATCAAAAAGCTCAAATGTTGCGTTAATGCGTGGAATATTAGAATATTCAGGCGTTGTTAATTCAGATGTAACAATATTTACTTTGCCTGTTGGTGCAAGACCATCGTTGCCAGATACTTATTATCATTCTTTTGTAGCAACGGCAAGAGATAGTGGTTCTCCGGCAATGAGGATATTGCGTGTTTATGGTAATGGAGATGTAAAACTTATGGCAAGTGGAGCAACAATAACTAATCCTGCAATAGCATTAGACGGTATCAATTTTATAAACGGTAAATAATATAAATAATAGCAGTATAAGAAAATAATCTTATACTGCTATTTTTATATCAAAAAGGAGAAATAAATGTTTGATTTTATAAGCAGATTAATTTTTAAATATAAATACAAAGGTAAAATAATATCAAATGAAAAAGTAACTGAAATATTTAACTTTAATAACACTATATTAGATTTTAATAATTATTTAGCAACAGCAGGTTTTAAATATGACAATATAAATTTTATTGAAAATTTTAATAAAACTGCAAATGAATTTTTCGCAACCTTAAACCATAATTGCCTTGACTTTGCAAACATATATAAAAACTTTTGCGATTATAAAAATTTGCAATCAGAATTAGTATCACTTAAAAAACCTTATACATTAACATACCACAAAATTTTAATTATAATTTTTGAAAATAAAATATATTTACAAAGCAATAATATTTTAACAGTATTTAACAGCCGACAAGAAATAATTGAATATTACAAAAATAAAGGTTTTATTGAAATATAAAAATATTTTAATTTAAAATTATAAAAGTGAGGTAAAATGTATGCCGATAGGAAAAACAGTTTTAATCGAAGAAAATATGCTTGAAGGTTACGGATATTTAGACGAGATAGGAATACAAACTTATTTAGAAAAAATTAATTCCTGGTTAAAAGATAAAATATGCGATTTATCGCAATTCAATGATAGAATAAAAAATGTTTTAAAAAATCACGAAAACCAAGAATTTTCAGAAATATTTTTAAATAATAAAGAAATGAAATTTTCAAATTTCCTTGATTTATGTTGCCAAGAAGCAGATATTGAGCCAATTTGGATGCTATCATTAATTCAAAAAGAACAATCAGCGTTATTTAAAACTGAAACATTACCAAAAAGAATACAAGATAAAATAGTAGGTTTTGGAAATACAGAAAATCCAAATATAAAAGATAATTATGTAGGTTTTGAAAATGAAATATTTGCAGCAACTTTCAGGTGGAGAACATATGATACCTGGAGTCAAATAAAAAATTATCAGACTACAAAAATAATGTTGTATGATAGCCAAAAAGAATTACTACAAGCAAATTACGAAAAATATATTGTAGCATCAAATATGGCAGAAGCCAAGGCTTTGCTATACAACCCCAGGCAGTCAGGTTTGAGTAATCATTCAAAATTATGGACTAAAATATACGACCAATGCGAATCTTTTGAACTAATATAAAATAAGGAAATATTAATATGGCAAACGATGAATCATTAATAAAATATTTATCTGAATTAATAGAAAAACTACAATCAAAATTCGATAAAATACCAGAAATATTATCTAATTTTGAAAAACAAATTACAGCTATCAAAAATGAATTTGACAGAGAGTTGTTAAAATCAAAAATGACAGTCGATAATTTGGATTGTGATGAACATAAAAACCGTGTTAAAACTATTGAAGATGTTGTCATAAAATTAAAAGAAGTTATAATACCAGATATTTTAAATAAAATTAATGATGAAAAAAGAGAAAATGCAGTAAGGCAAGTTTATATTAATATTGGAATATTTATAGTTAATTTAATTGTTGCGGCTATGATTGCTAAATATTTTAAAGGATAGAAAGCGTGATAATATATGCAAATGATAAAACAATTATCAGAGTTGAAATCATTGACAAATGAAATATCCGAGGATTTTTTGAAAATTAAAAAACTAATATATAAAGTAATAAAAAATAAATGTGGTTCGGTTTTAGTTTTAGATGATGACATAACAGTAACAACCTTAATAACAAAAATATTAAATTTACACGATTTCAAAATAAATGTAAATACAGCAAATGATATAAAAACTTTCAAAGAAAAACTCGTAAAATATAACGCTCGATTAGTTGTTTTAGATTTCTATTTAAATGATTGTGATTCAAAAGATTTAGCATTAGAAATAAAAAGTAAAAATATACCAGTAATAATAATAACATCAGGTAACGATAAAAATATAATACATTTTTGTAAAGAAAATAATATACCATTAGTTAATAAACCTATCAATTATATCGATTTGCATCAAATAATAAAAGAAATGCTTTTAACAGAGCATAAATAAAAAGGAAGTGCATATCTTATGAAAAAAGTTTTAACTTTAACAATGTTAATTATGGTAATGTCAATTTCAGTATGTTTTGCAACCGATTCAGTTTCATTAACTCAATCTTTTTATGACAATTTTAAAAATGAATTTATACCGGCAATTAAAAATCAATTATTTCCAATGATATTTGATTTTTTACAAATGCTAATTTATACTTTAATAATGGCACTTTTAGCATATGTTGCTAATTATGCCAAAAAATTAACTGATATAAAAGCAATAGACGATGAAATTGATAATGGCCACGAATTAATGAAAACAATGATAAATGACAGTTTAAATTCAAAAGAATATAAAGAATTGAAAGCTCAATATACAAGCGGTAAAATATCAATGGAAGATTTTTATAAACAATGTTATACTAAATTTAAACAGCCTGTTATTGAAGCAGTATCAAATAAAATGACAACATTAGGAAAATCTTTATTACAGTTAGCAAATGAAAAATTCGGCGATGGTAGTAAATATTTATCAGGTAAACTTGAAGAGTTTTTAAATGAAGCTAAAAAAAAATAATGATTGAAATCGGAAAAGATGTAACCGAAGAAAAATTAGTATTTAAAATGCAATTTGGTTTGAAATTAGATAAGCCAAGTTATACTTATAAGTATAAAGACTATACTGTTATAGTTGGAAAATTTGACAGATGGGACAAAGGTGGCATAATAATAACCAAAAGATTTTAAATAATAAAATAGCATTATAAGATTTATTTCTTATAATGCTATTTTTAATTTATTTTATAATTATTTTTATATAAAAGAATTTAAACTTTTATTTTTTAGGTAAAAATCAGGTTCAAAAATAAATTTTTAAATATGTTTAAAATGGTTTATTTATAAATGCTTTCAGTTAAAAATAAATTTAAAAATAATTTTTACTGTATTTCAAAAGTATTGATTTCATTGAATCATCTTTTTGATAAATATAATTTTATAATTTGATTTTTTAATTTTAATTTATGAGATTAAATTATTAAATTTAAACGAATAAATGATAAAATATTTAACACGCCAGTGTTAAATATTTTATATTATATATAAATATAAAGAAAAATATAAAGAATAAAATAAGATATCAATTCGATAACAAAATATAAAATAATTTAAACAATAAAAGAATACCAATATAAGAAAATAAATCTTATATTGGTATTCTTT